>JAGBFT010000128.1 GCA_017936345.1 Spirochaetaceae bacterium | reverse complement strand
CGGTGCTGATTTCCTACGATGCCGCCAGCTATTGGTCAGGAAGCCTGCCGCCACAGGATTTTGCCAGCGTCATCAAGTCCTGCAAGGCGGTGTGCGAGGGCTACGCCGCCGTCTACCAGCGTCTGTGCGACAGCCTCAAGCTTCCCTGCAAGACCATCCATGGCTATGCCCGTGGTGTGGGATCCTCCCTGGTGGCGGAGGGGGACGTGACTGAGCCGAACCACGCCTGGAACCGAGTGCAGCTGGAGGGCGACTGGTACTTGGTGGACTGCACCTGGGATGCGGGGCACATGGAGGGCAAGACCGCCAGGCAAAGCTACAGCACCGACTGGCTCTTCCTGCGGCCTGAGCACTTTATCTACAGCCACCTGCCCCAACGGCAGCAAGACCAGCTTCTGGCAACGCCCCTTTCTCCACAGGACTTTGCCAAGCTGCCTGACCTGCGTCCCAAGTTCTTCCAGGTGGCCAAGGATTTTGCACCCCTGCCCGCCAAGACAAACCAGGCGGACGGAGCTCTGACCATGGAATTCAAGGAGACGGACGGCTTCCAGCTGGACTTTACCCTGCGGAGCCTGGACTCTGGCCGCCCCGCCAGCAACTCCCTCATGGTACGGCGTCAGCCAGGCGGTCTGACCAAGGCGGAATTCAGCTTTCCGTCGGCGGGACTTTACGTGGTGGATGTGTTCTGGCGCAAGGCTGGCGGACGGCAGGGAACCAGCTGCGGCCAGTTTTTGGTGGAGTCAAGCCAAGCGGGTGGCGTGCAGTATCCCGCCCTGTTCCCGGTGGACGGTGTGGAGGTGCAGTCCCCTCTGACCATGCCCTTGTCTGCCGGAACCACCGTCCAGTTCAAGGTGACTGCTCCCCAGAAAAAATTTGTGGCGGTCATCTACGGCAGCACCTACATCCAGCTTGAGAGCGACGGCAGGGGCAAGTTTTCCGGCCAGGTTCCCATCCCCCGCACCGCAAGGGACATTTCCATCGGCGTGGCAAATTCCCAGCGGGGAAGCTATCAGATTGTTGCAAAGTATTCGATACGGTGATAGGGTATAGATACAGTAAATTCAATTTCCTGTACAACAATTTCTTTTGGAAAAGGTTGCTGTAGGCTGAGGATGAGACATGACGATAGTTTTTGAGATGGGAAGACTTCGACTGCAGAAGCAATTTTTGCAACATACAGAAAGCTGGATACGGCGGCTGTATGGGATTGTACCGGATGAAATTCCACTCTGTGCTTTGTGGCTGGGAAGGCGGAGTCGGAAAGGATTTGTGGTTACGAACAAGGCATTGCACTGGAACATAGGTTCTGGAATGACTGCAACCTGTGGTTGTCTAGAAAAATCTGTGGACGGTGAAGCGGTTGTATTCTCAGTGGAAACCATTTTACCAGAGGCAGTAGACCTTTCTCCTGAAAATGTGGGGAACGATAGACTGACAAAAATTACAATACGAGGGAAAAATTCGGAACAGTCCTTTTATTTCAAGAAGCTTGAGGAAAAGCACGCTGAAATCATGTTGGATATTCTGAAGTTCGGCCTAAACCAAGGCACTGTACCCCAGATTGACTTGAGTGAATTCATAGTGGAGGTTCAACCATCTGAAATTCAGAATCTTCTGGATTGTTTTTTATGGACTTGTAGCAACCTCAAGCAAAAGGCCAAGAAATTCTTCTCATCATTGCAGGGAAAATTTCAGAGTTCGTGTACAATTGATGCTTCTGTGGGAAATGAGTCGGCAAGGGCCGAAGGAAGTCAATCAGAGGAAAGCGAAGCTTCGTCTGATGGGGCTGCAAGTGGCGGGTTGGAGACAAGGGCAGGCACTTCTGAGCTGAGTTCAAAGCAGCGGCTCCATTCAGCTCGATTTTTTTTTGCACACCTGTTTGATTTTATAGCCAGTTTCATCTTCATCTTGGCAATAATTATAGCGGTAAAGCCTGAGTTGCTGACAGAGACTTATACTCCCCGATTTGTGGGGAAAGTCACGGAATTTGTAGGTGGCGGTCTGCTTCAGTTTACCATCAAGACCATGGTGGTGCCTGAAGATGGTTTGATGCTGGCCCGCAACTTCTTTGTGACAACGAGCCTTATCGTTTTCCTGCTGATGAAAATTCTTGCAGTGGTTCTCTCTCAAGGAACAAAGCGTTTTGTGGCTTTGATTATGTTGGTCATGACCTTGTTATCCTGCTGGCTCATAAGTGACAAATTCCTCCTGTTCATAACCTTCTGCCTCTTGCTGAACATTGGTTTTCAGATACTCTGCAACTTCCAGGCAAAAACAATCAGGAACAAACTGATATGGTTGCTTGTACTGACGTTGGTGTGCTATGTTACAATCCATATCTTGCAGCTAAAAGAGGTGAAAGATATTTTATCCCGTATCGGAATGGAGTTGAAGAGGATTTGGTGTCTTCTGGCTAGTCTTTTCCATCAGCTTTCCTTCCCGGTGTTGTTGTGGTGAGGATTGACAGTTTTAGGCTGCCTTATGACTTTCTTCCTGTGTCCAGCAACAAATGCCCGGCACAACAGCATAAAAAATGCCCCCGTACCAAGGGAGGTGATACGGGGGCGGGGAAAGCCACCAGGAGGAGGTGGCTGGCATGAGTTTTGTTGGGGGAAAGTCCGGTGTTGTCAACTAGCTGGCAACACCGAAGACATCCCGAAGGCATTGGTTGAGCGGAGGCTCATTCCAACACCTGTCATCATCACAGTGTATGACGGTTGAAAAATTCAGTGGTGAAAACAAACCGCTCGGGAATACCCGTGTCCTTGCCTCTGACCCCGGTCACTTCAAAGGTGTAGGTACCCAGCTCCGGTCGCCACGTGTTTGACTTGTTGAAGATGATGGTGCCGCCACCAGCGTGCTCTTCCACCCATTGCTCTCCTGTGGCTACCTGAGTGACGATGATTTTGCCTGAACCAACGGTGTATTTGCTGTCGTTGAACTTGACGTGCCAGAAGGCCGGGCTGCCGAACAGGTTTCCTTCTAGGGGAAAGTACCCTGCGGCAGGATAGGAGACAAAGTTCCAGTCGAAGTCAGCTGGCATCGGGTCTTCAGTGGGAGCAGAATTGCCTATTACCTTCTCGCAGTGAGAGCCGGGGACAAAGCCGATGCCCACAGTCTTTAGGCCGGGTGACATTTGGTGGAGACGGTGACCAACATTAGGATTGCCTGGGTCACGGTTGTAGCCGTCAATTGCCCCAATGAGATTGTTGATGGGATAGATGTTGCTGGTGGCAGTGGCATCGTCACCCTTCCTCCAGTCCTGTTCGCTCATGCCATCAGGTTTGGGGATGCCACCGTGTTTGAACTGGTTCGTCAGCTTCATGAGGAAGGCTCCGTACTGGGCCTTGTCGTTGTCAGTATCGGACATCTCCACTGGGTACAGGCCGGAAATTCTTCTCAGTGCATTGAGCCTCTCGACGGACAATTCCAGTGCCTCCTTCTTTACCTTCCCCACTTTGTAGGGGGGAGTGAAGCTGGGTTCTTCTGCCATGACGTTCTGGGGCAGGTGCTTTGCGTCCGTCTTGTCCAGCAAATCCTTGATTGCTTCCTTTGAGAGCATGGGGTAATTTTTCTTGTCCCCACTCTGGATAGTGTCAATGGTTGAACCGCCGCTTCCGCCGCCACCTGACTCCAGAAATTCGTTGGGGAGCACCCTTCCTTGGGCAAGTCCACCTCCAACTGGCCTATCTCTTGCGATTGCCTTTGCAGGCTGGAAGTCACAGGCAGAAAAGCCCAGCAGAAGCAGTGCTGCAGCTCCAATACAGGCGGAAAAAATGTGCTTGTGGTTCCATGTATTGTTCTTCTTCATTTTTCGTACCTCCTGCGAATTATCCAGTACTACAGCGCTATTGTCATTTGTGCTGAAAGACCCAGGGACAACTCTGTATTGTTATTGACATTGAACGTCACGTCAAGCACCATGTCTCTTGGCAAGATGATACTGGTTCCCACCTTTCCGCTCCACAAAACATTTGTTGTCAGCGCCCGGCTGGCAGCCTTATCCGTTGTTGTAGTGTTGCCATTCGTAGTTTCCGTATGGTAGGTGGTGGTGTAGAACTGTAGGCTGGGGGTGACACCGCAGAACAGGACCATGGGAAGCTTTCCCAAGGGAGCATAAATACCGGCTGCGGCCGCAATGGTGGCTCCAAAGGTGAATGACTTGTAGTCGCCGGCAAGCATATCAAAGTACACCATGGGCTTCATTCTCACCTCGATGCCGCCAAGACTATGGCTCAGCAGGTTTGACATACCAAACTGGGTGGCAAATTTCAGTTTGCTATAACCGTTGGCTGTATCATCTTGCGTCGTGTAGGCTGGTTTTTCCAGCTCATCTATCTCCGCTATTCTGGAAAGCTCCATGTTTCCGATTGCAATCCAGAAGGCTGTCTCTGAGCCAAGGGGAGCGGGGAGCAGGTCCTGGATGGTGAGCTTGTCGTACACGGCAACGGCAACTGCGGTATCCTTGTCCTCTGAATCATTAATGGTGGTGGTCTGCGTGATGTGAACGATTGGACTGAAATAATTGTAGATTGAGGGCGTAAACTCCAAGCCAACAGGAATGCCCATGGTAAACTTTGCAGTATTCGTTGCAGTATTGACGGTGACTGTTTCTGTGCCGTT
>JAGBFT010000127.1 GCA_017936345.1 Spirochaetaceae bacterium | reverse complement strand
TCCTTTGAAAAATGAAACTCTGGAACTACCCAGTACAGGGGAACCGTTTTTAGACCAATACTTTTTCCATAGGACAAGGCTTCTTTCATTTCATTTTTAATAAAATCATACAATTCCAAGGCTGATGGTAAATCAGAAGTATCCAAAGTTTTTTGTATGACATCAAAGCTTTCCCTGCAATAACGACAGGATGATGTAGAAGAAAACCAAGCTTCTTCTACACCATTGGCTTTTAGTTCATCAAAAACCCAATTTGCAGGAAAATAAACTTCTGCCCATTGTCCAATGTGAACGTGATAATCAACCATTACAAGAGTCCTTCCAGTGACATTTACCTTGTTGCTGCAATGCTGCATCACGGCGATTTATAAAATCCTTTTTCAAACGGATAAAATTACAAAAGGATGTATCTACCTTGCGAAATAGACCCCTATGAGCAGTTAAATGTGGTACACAACAAAAATCACAATACTCCTTTACAGAGCAGTTTTTACATTCAGATATGTCATCAACATAAATGGAACGAGCTTGCAGAAGCAATGGATGATTGTTGTAAATATCTTCTAGACTGTCTGTTTCTATGTTTCCAAGCTTTTCATAAAAACCAATCATAGGATAGATAGTACCATCACCAGATACCAGCAAGGAATCTGCCATCCCAGAATAAAAGAGCGTTTTAGAAAAATCTATGTTACTACACTTGTTTCCCCAGATGTAAGATAATTCTCCCTCATTCTCTAGAGAAAGCTGAAAGAAATCTTCCAAATCCTCATTGGAAAGGCGATTTACCAAATTCGCTCCCTTATAGTCTGATGAGCCAAAGATAAAGATATTTGCACAGCTATTAATCTTATTGGCATCACACCATCTCATTACCTGGGTAACAGCAACCTTATTCTCCTTCATTCCAGGACAGCTTACAAAGATTGGCACACTCCTTTCGTGAAGCAGGGAAATGGCTTTCTTTGTTCTGGCACAGGAACCAGGCAATTGAGTAATAGAGTCATGAATTGCTTCATCTATGGCATACAGGGAAAACTGAACCTCCTTAAGGTTAGTTACTGTGGCCAAAAAATCTGCGCCTGACTCCTCCAAAAGGCTACCGTTGGTGAATAAACTTATTCTCAAGCCCAGCTGATCTGCACTGCAAACAATGTCTCGCCACTGAGGATTCAGCAGGGCCTCACCTCCAGTAATAGTCACTTCTGATGCACCAAGTTTTTTTGCCTGCTCCATAACGCTGGAGGCTTGAGCTGCAGACAAAAAACCTTTTTGGGAATTTATACTGTGGCGATAGCAGTGAATACAGTGCTCATTGCAGGGATTGGAAATCTCCAAATCAATTCTTTGCATTTTCCACAGCCTTATAGTTGGCCTTTCGCCAATCCAGTACAATTTGCTTATTCTTGGCGGCTACAGCACAAAAGTGCCGGTTAATCTTGAGGGGGTCTCCGTCAGGATTCTCGTTGGCGTTCCGCACCATACAGGGGGAACAGAAGGCTGCCCTGTCACAGTTACAGCACTCACCACCTCCCATGTCCTTCATTTTCAAGCCACGGAGCCATTTGATTTTCTCTGAATTATCCCAAATGTCCTGCAACGTCTGCTGGTTCAAGTTTCCTAACACCATTTCCTGCCAGCCAGCACAGGGGTATACATTGCCATTGGATACCATACAGGCACTAGAAACACCTACACCACAGAGGCGACGCTCAGGATTAAACTGGACTTCACGGCAACGTTGCTCAAAGTCTGGCATAAGAACGGATTTTTGGTAGTCCTCATCTCCTTCCAGAATGGAGGAAATTACCTCTCCTGCCTCCTGAACAGAAAGACGGTTTGCCAAATTGGAGGTATCGTGATTAAACTCTGCCATCATGATATAGTCGGTGTGTGCCCGAACCTTGAGGCTATGAGCCCAGTCCAGTACCTCTTTAAAATCATCCTTGTTGGCCTTCATGGTGGGACAGGAAATGTGGAGAGGAATGTCATTTTCCACCAGTTTAAGGATGGCTGCCTTTGTTTTTTCAAAGCTCCCTTTTACGGCAGTAATGGTATCGTGGTGCTCTGGGTTCATGGAATACAGGGATACCTGAACACTGGAAACATTGCCTGCCTTCATTTCCTCCACAATTTCGTCAGTAAGGAGGGTAAGGTTAGACAGGATGTTTACGTAAAAGTCATATTTTTTTGCCGCCCTAAGAAATTCCACAAAATGGGGGTGCATCATGGGCTCACCACCGCTTAGGGTAATGGAAAGTACATTCATCTTGCTAAGCTGATCAAGCACACTATAGAACATTTCAGAGGAAATGTCGTGAAGCTTGCACTCATGGGGAATGTAGCAATGGATACACCGCTCGTTACAACGGCTAGTAAGCTCTATCTGAAAGGAAGTAAGCTGAGGCTTATCCTTAAAATGCTCCTCTAAGAATTCCTGGGTATCCTTGTCTGCTCGCTTTATACCGGGGGTAAAGTCTTCTTTGATGGTTTTTGGTTCAAAAACACTGTAGGTAAAACCAGTGTCTTGAGCATCCAATTCCTGGGGTGTTTCTCCCCGCAGCAAAAAACCGTCTTCCACAAGAATATCATAGAATTCTTGGGCATCGCCAGTGATGATATCTCTGTCTACTCCCACAAATTGGGGTAAAATCTTGTCCACCAGTTGCTCCAAGCTCTGGGGCTGACGGTTAATGGCACATAAAAATACCGTACCACTTTCGTTTACAGTACGGTCGTTAAATAATCCAGTAGAAGTAATGTATCCTACTCCACTGTAATTTCTGATATAGGTATCCTTTTTCTGACGGTATAGCATATTGATTCTCCTAACAATCGAAAGTTTTCTTATAATAGGTAATATATGAGGGGGAAAAATCTAAATCCATATCCTTTTCCCGCAATTTCTTTCTAAATTCTTTAAGGATGGCATCATGAGTTACAAAGGTAGTGTCTCCCTTCTGTGTTCTGTAAGCAATCAATGTGGCAATGTATTCCTCCTCTAGATGGTGGAACGCATCCAAATTTCTAATCATCTCGTTTACAAGTCTCTTACGCTTTAGTATCCTCTCATTTGACTTAATCTGCTGATTCTGAGATATTATGGCAACAGTAGCTGTAACCAACACACCAAAAAGCGTGAATAATCCTGTAATGACAGACTCACTCATTACCTTCTCCTAAAAAAAATCACACCCACCTTATTTTACATGGCGGGGTGTACCTACCATCTAGCTGAAATAATCAACTAGTGTGTACGCTCACAATCGACACAGTCACTAGGAAGCCTACTATTTAAGTTTACAGGACATCCTGCAGCGTAGCTACCAGAAACACTATTCTGTGCAACAACAACGGGCTTTGTATATGCCATAGTTTTACCTCCTTTCGACTAAGATTTCTTAGTCGTAGTTTAACCTTCTTTTATGGTCAATTTTTATTGTACTAAAGTATTTATATATTGTCAACTAATTTTATACAATGGTCAAATATGACTTTACGGTGTGACATATGTTTGGTGATAAGATAAAAATATTGAGAATAAATCGAGGCTTGAGCCAAGTAGATTTGGCAAAAATATTGGGAGTGACAAAACAAAGTG
>JAGBFT010000010.1 GCA_017936345.1 Spirochaetaceae bacterium | reverse complement strand
GCGGAAGTAGTCCAGCTCGCTGAGGAATTTGTCTATGTCCTTGTTGTGGAAGGTGATGTTCAGGGCGCAGAAGAGCTTCTTGTCAGGATGCTGCTCCTTCAGCCTGATGATGCGCTGGTATTCCTGCTCGTAAAAATTGTCAGCCTTCACTCGCAGCGAGAAATTCTTTAGTCCGATGTAGGCAGCATCCGCCCCGTAGGTGTAGGCGTAGTACAGCTTGTCGTAATTGCCTGCTGGTGCAACAAGTTCCATCATTCTGTTTCCTGGTCATTAGTTTTGTTGATTTTTTGTATGTAGGTGCCAATTCGTTGAATGGCAAAATGAGATTGAGGAAGGTGTTCGTGAGCCATTTGAAACATAAACATCATATCTGGCCAAATATCTAGGGTACAGGTTCTTCCCTCCTCTTCAAGTTTTTTCTGAAATGCCTGTATTCCATCTAATGTCACTTCTTCTCCCCCACACTGGATGTATACAGGTGGAAAAGCATTGAGATTGGATTTATTTATGTAGAGAGGAGAAATCAATGGATTGCAGAGATTTTCCTCACCTGTGTAATATTTTCCGCACCGAAAGATAATGTCAGAAGAGAGAACTCCATCATAACTCTTTTTTGTAGAAAGATATTCAGATTGTGGATTTAAGTCTATCCAAGGTGATATGAGGATGACAGATTGAACCCTTTGCCTTAAGTCTTCCCTAAGGGTTTGAACCAGAGATAGTGCCACGGATGCTCCGGAACCGTCTGCTGCAACAATAATCTGGGGACTGCTGTTGTCGGGTCGACCTCTTCTTTCGAGAATTTCACGAAAAACTATTTGTATGTCTTCCAATGCAGCCGGATAGGGAAAGTTTGGTGCAAGTCTATATTCAGGTAAAATCAACTGAGATGACGCTTCTATTGCAAAGGATGAGCAGAAACTCCTCCATGAAGTTCGAGAACCAGCGATAAAACCTCCTCCATGGATATAGAGGATGATTCTGTTGGATGCCATCACTTCTGGAGAAAGAACATCACAAACAACTCCCCCAAATACTTTTTCCCGGCAATCAACTCCTGCAATACGGGGAGAAGTAAGAGTCTGTTCCACTTTGTCATGGAAGGTCTCCAAATCCATCTTTGGAGATAGAATCAAAGCTTTCAGTTTTTTTATTGCTTTACGCTTGTCAACCTTGCCTGCTCCACCACCACTTTCGGCACTATAGGTAGAGAATCTCATAACTGGAAGTATAGCAAATTTGTAGATTATATGCTATACTCGCATAACTATGCCAATAAAGATACAGTCTGATTTACCAGCCTGCTCTGTACTGGAACAAGAAAACATCTTTGTTATGACAGAGCAAAGGGCTTCTCAACAGGATATTCGTCCCCTTAAGATTGCCATTGTAAATTTAATGCCCACAAAAATTGCCACAGAAACCCAGCTCCTGAGGCTTTTGGGGAATACTCCCTTGCAGGTAGAAATATCATTGGTTCACATGGAGGCTCATGAGGCTCGTAATGTAGGCAGCGACCATTTGGAACGATTTTATATTCCTTCCAAAGAAGTGTTAAAATCTCGCTACGATGGAATGATAATTACAGGGGCTCCTGTAGAACAGCTTCCCTTTGAACAGGTGGATTATTGGTCTGAACTCTGTGATATTATGGATTTTGCCAAGGAAAACGTATTCAGTACCTTGTATATTTGCTGGGGAGCCCAGGCTGGTTTGTATCATCATTACGGTGTGAATAAGTATTCTTTAGACCAAAAGCTCTTTGGAATATTTCCTCACCGTAGAACTACCCATGGAGAACCCTTGTTGCGCGGATTTGACGATGTTTTCCCTGTCCCCCAATCCCGCCATACCACCGTAAAACGGGAGGATATTGTAAGGCAGCCTCAGCTCCATATTCTAGCCGAATCGGATGAGGCAGGAGTTCTCCTGGTAAAATCCCAGTCCAATCGTGAAATTTTTATGACAGGTCACTTGGAATATGACACCTGTACTTTGGCTCAGGAGTATTTTAGGGACATAAACAAGGGGCTTCCGATTCATGCCCCTGCAAATTACTTTCCGGGAAACGATAGTAAAAGGGAGCCTGTTTCCACTTGGCGTAGTACTGCACATTTATTCTATTCAAACTGGCTCAACTATTACGTTTATCAGGAAACACCCTTCAATCTTACGGATATTCAGTAGGTATTTGTTGCTAGTGGCAGTGAATCCATGTCAACTCGTGCTTGTTATAGTGTAGGTGAAAAATACGGCTATTGGGAATCTCCTCAAATTCCTTGATGAGTCCCCAGTCGATTTTCCCCTGCATCTTGATGGTACAAACCATATTTGTACATAAACCACTGTCCAGCCACCGGTGAATCCATTCCAAGAGACGGCTGGGATAACAAATTACATCAGAGAAAATCCAATCAAAGGAGCCCAAGTCTTCTGGAGCCAGAGTGAATGCGTCGTGTTTTTGAAATTGCACCAGAGAGTTGTTCATAAGGTCCGGGGCTAAAGGACTTCTATCCACTGCAAAAACCTTGCAGCCCAGCTGAACTAGTACCCATGTCCAGCCACCCGGACAAGCCCCTGCGTCAAAGCATCGTTGACCTTCTTGGGGCATTCTTCCAAAACAAGCTTTGCCCTGGCTCAGCGCTTCTTGTAGTTTAAGATAGGCTCTACTAGGAGGATTTATGTGGTCTTCCTTAAGTTGTATAAGTCCTGCCGGAAAGGGACTGGAGGTTTGTGCTGAAAGCAACATGGTATTTTGGTCAAGCAGGGTATATAGACCCATTCTGGAATCTGGCACTGAGAAAGGAAATTGTCTTGGCTTTAAATTTATATAGGGAAGTTTTTCTTGAATCAACTGCCCTCGACGAAAGGCAGTAGTAAAATATGGTGCCCAATTCCGCTGGATTGACCTTAGCTTTGATGCAGCCTCCCCAATAGAATTAAAATTTACTATTTGAGGTTCTTTTAAAACAGTACTACACCAATAAGGTTCTATTGCTGGATTTGGTCCGTGCAGGCTTTCTGGTAAACATTCGGGTTCAAATATCAGTAGGTTTTCATACTGATGGGCTTTTGCAAGAAGGTCTGAAGAAACATTGCAACGATTTTTCAATTCGGCAAGAAGAAAGTCAATCTGACCAGGAAAGGCTAAATATCCGATGGTTCTGAAAGGAAGGTCCTTTGGAACGGGATGCTTTTCCGCTTTTACTGCTGAAAAAGAAGTTGAGGAAATGTGTTTTGCTCGAGCCATAACTAACCGTACCATAAACTGAATGCAGGGTAAAGTCAAGATTCTGAAAAAGGAAAGGTGGGAGTGGAAGATTTGAGAATCCTATTGACATGAAATATCTCTTCTGGTAGATTATAGCTACAAGTTAATTGAATTCTATTTTGTATTTTATTTCCTGATTCTCATAATAAATCATAACACGGAGAGTTTTTAATGGCACCGATTCAGAGACGTCGTTTCGTTGACACGTCAGAAAATCCGCCTCAGAATGACCAGTCAGAGTTTGACTCATCTGCAGCAGATTCCCATCCATCAACTGAAAGTGAATTACATGAAAGTAAGGCAGGTCCTTCTGGAACTGCTGTTCCAACTGAAATCCAATCTACCAACGAAACATCGCTCACGGAAGAAAATCAAGAAACTACAGGGGTGGCACAATCTCCAAAAGAACGGGTTGTTGTTCGTAGAGCTGCTCGTAAGCCCTACACAAGGAGTTATGGAGAGGGAGAGCATCCTCCTCGTAGTCGTGGTGCAGGTGATTCCGACTATAGGAGTCGCCCCTCCTTTGGTGATTCTGAATATACTCCTCGCCGGGGTAGGGGAAGCGGGGGATATAAGTCGTCATATAACCGCAGCAATCCCTCCGGTGGTTATGACCGCAATGCTGCCATGAATGTGGAAATGGAGGAAGCTAGGGCTTCAGCAATGGCAGAAGACCCTAATCTGGATTCAAAGCCACGGCTTTTAATAAATGATTTGACCAGTATGGGAATGCAGGGGTTGCGTGAAATGGCCTTGCAGTATGGTTTTTCTCATGATGACCTTGCTCCCATGAAAAAACAGGAATTAATTTTCGTTATCTTAAAAACACATACAGAACATGGTGGAATTATCTTTGCTAGCGGTGCCTTGGAGATTCTGCCCGATGGATATGGTTTCTTGCGTTCTCCACAAAACAGCTATTTGCCGGGGCCAGATGATATTTATATTTCGCCCAGCCAAATTCGATTGTTTAATCTAAAGACTGGAGATACCATCTATGGTCAGATTCGTTCCCCAAAGGAGGGGGAGCGGTTCTTTGCCTTGTTGCGGATTGAAACAGTAAATTTTGATGAAACTCGTGTTGCCCAAACTCGTATTCCGTTTGAAAATCTTACTCCCTTATATCCCAACGAAAAATTAAACTTGGAGACAATTACCGACGAGATTTCTACCAGACTTATGGACTTGTTTAGTCCTATCGGCAAGGGACAGCGTTCTTTGATTGTTGCACCTCCCAAGGCCGGTAAGACAATTTTAATGCAAAAAATTGCTAATGCCATTACTGCAAATCATCCTGAAGTATATCTCATTGTGCTTTTGATTGATGAGCGTCCAGAAGAAGTGACAGAAATGGAGCGTTCCATCAAGGCAGAGGTAATTTCTTCTACCTTTGATGAACAGGCAACCCGCCACGTACAGGTTGCGGAGATGGTGTTGGAAAAGGCAAAGCGCCTTGTGGAACATAAACGGGATGTTGTAATCTTTTTGGATTCAATTACCCGCTTGGCTCGAGCCTATAACCAGACGGTGCCTACCTCCGGCAAGGTGCTTTCCGGTGGTGTTGACTCCAATGCCCTTCACAAGCCCAAGAGATTCTTTGGTGCTGCTCGCAATGTGGAGGAGGGTGGAAGCCTTACTATTATTTCTACAGCCTTGATTGAGACAGGTAGCCGTATGGATGAGGTTATCTTTGAAGAGTTCAAGGGAACTGGTAATATGGAAATTAACTTGGACCGCAAGTTGGCAGACCGTCGTCTCTTTCCTGCCATTAACATCAAAAAATCTGGTACTAGAAAAGAAGAGTTATTGTTGACAGAAGAGGAGCTGCAAAAGGTTTGGGTTCTGAGAAAGGTTATTAACCCCATGGATGATGGAGAAATAATTGAACTTCTGCTTGACAAAATGAAGAAAACAAAGAATAATGAAGCGTTCTTAAAGTCCATGAATGGGGAGTAAGAGCGGTACTTAAATTTGAGATTTGTCGTCGTGTGGGTGCAGAAGATTTGGATCCCTGCATCAGGGCATGATGATTTTATGGAGGATAGAATGAAAGAGGGAATTCACCCTGACTACCAGTTGACAAAGATTACTTGTGCTTGTGGTAACGTAATTGAAACACGTTCAACAGTTAAGGACATTAACGTTGAAATTTGTTCTGCTTGTCACCCATTCTTTACCGGCAAGCAAAAGTTGGTAGACACCGCTGGTCGTATCGAACGCTTTAACAGGCGCTTTAAGATTAACCAGAACTAAGTGGTACAGGCCGGATTTGAAAGTCCGGTCTTTTTTTATGGGTACGGAGGGCTATGAAAATTTGCATAGAGGTAAACTGCCTTACAATGAACATCTGTTCCGTAAATAAGAACTGTACTTAAAAAAGGTGCTCCCACGCGGAAGCACCTTTTGAAACAGGCTTAAATTGTATCTGGAATTTCCATCAGATTTTTTAGTTCCCCTAATTTAGAAGAAAGCTTGATTGTTTTTTGGGTCTGGCGGACAAGACGTTGTGCCAAGAGTTTTGAGAGGAAGATTCCATAGTGGGGGTTTTTTCTGATGAGAACCAAAAAAGAGGTTTTAGGTATTCTTAAAAGCTTTCCGTTGCCTGCCGCCAAAATTGTAGCGCTTCTCCTATCGTTTAACAAAAATGCCATTTCACCAATGAACATATCGTTTGGAGTAAGCACAGAAACAAGCTTTTTGTCTGCATAAACTGCATAGCGACCGGATACAATAAAGTACAGGTCATTGCTTGGTTCATTTTGTCGGCAAACTACTTGCTTGTCGGTAAAGTGAATCATTTCAAAGGTTTCCATAATGCCGGGAATGGTGTTGGAGTGATGTTGGATATTCGCCATTTCAAAGGAAACCTGATTTCCCCTGTCGTTATATTTAATATTGGAAACAAGGCCTTGGCTGAGCATAATTCCACGGCCATGAAGTTGTGTCTCGTCTTCTTCTCGTGTCATCTGGTAGCGCCAATCAAAGCCCTTGCCTTCATCCTTTATCTTAAAATAAGATTTTTCGCTAGTGATTAAGTAAGAAATATGGATACGCTTTGCGGCAATCTCTGGATTTTTATTTTTTTCTTTGATAAGGTCTAGCATATCCCTTCCAGAAAAGAGCCAGGCTGTTTTTTCCGTAAATGAAATATCACAGTTTCCGTGTTCAAGGGCATTCGTCAAAAGCTCCATCAAGGCTGTCTGAAGTCCAAAACGGTCATCGTATGAAACTCGGTTGGTGCTGTACAGATAATTTACCAGGAATGAGGCATACATACGAATGTCCCGTGGGTCATTTTCGCAGATAAACGAACCCGATTCACTTCCATGCAATTGCTCTTGCATTCCTCGATTGAACAGAAATTGCTGGTTGCTCCAAAGCATCCGTATGATACGGCTAAAATCATTGCAGAAGGCTGGCAGGGTCTGGACAATCAAGATATTTGGATCCTTTTTCATTTCAATTTCTTGCACATCTGACTGTTTGTTGACGATGGCGATAATTCCACCATTGTGAAGCCAGGGATCTGAAGAAATAACAGATAAAATCTGGTGGCAATCAATCCCCTCGCTAGTAAAGTCTAAAACCTTAATTTCCGGTAGCTCGTAGCTGGTAAAGCTAATTGCTTCTTGAGTGTCCGAACAGAACCCTGCATCAAAATATGTGGAATATTCAATGCAGGTTTCCTGAATCGTAGAGATTACTTTTTTGTTTGTAGTTATAGCAAGAATTTTTTTCATTCGGAATCCTATCAATTTATTCTCATAAGATTATAACATAGAAATAAATTATTACAAGCGAATTATGAAGATAATCTATAAAAATACAAGGCCTTGTCATGTCTTCTTGAAGAAAGAAGAAATTTAATCCAATCTTGTAAAATGAATCCTCCGTGTATGAAAGGAATTTTATTCTAGTCGGGAATGGTTGATTCCATTGTTCTATTGGTGCTTTCACAGGCGGGAAAACTGCTTCAAAACGCTTTGCTGATTCTACGGTAATACCTATGCCAAGGGGATAGACTCCAGCTATAACATGACCGATGAGGCTTTCTGCCATTCCCCTTTCTTGAAAAAAAACCTTCCGATGAAATTTCACCGGAAGGCCTTTGCTATAAAGCTATAGATTATTTCTTAAGATTTGCCTCAAGCTTGTCCAACTCTGCGGCCAACTCCTTGGGCAGGTGGGAACCGAACTTGGGATAGTGGTTCTTGCGGATGTCGTCGATTTCCTTGAGCCAACCCTCCTTGTCCACGGATGTGATGGCGGGAACATTCTCCTTGTAGATGTCTTCAAGGCCATCCAAGTTCAAGGCTCCTTCCTTGGGCATAAAGCCGATGGCTGTGTCCACGCAGTTGTCCTTGCCGTCGCAGCGGTCGAAAATCCATGCCAGGACACGGCTGTTGTCACCGTAGCCGGGCCACATGAAGCCGCCGGGAAGCTTTTCGTTGGACTCGTCCTTGCGGAACCAGTTGACGTAGAAAATCTTGGGCAGCTTATCTGCTGTGGACTTCTTTCCAATGTTAATCCAGTGCTGGAAGTAGTCTCCCATGTTGTAGCCGCAGAAGGGCAGCATGGCGAAGGGGTCACGGCGAACCTGTCCTACCTGGTCGGAGATGACGGCGGCGGTAACCTCGGAGCCAACGATGGAGCCCAGGAATACACCGTGGTTCCAGTCCCGGCTCTGGTGTACCAGGGGAACGGTTGTGGCGCGGCGGCCACCAAAGAGGAAGGCGCTGATGGGTACACCCTTGGGATCCTCCCATTCGGGGGCAATGCAGGGGCACTG
>JAGBFT010000126.1 GCA_017936345.1 Spirochaetaceae bacterium | reverse complement strand
TGGAAAGATGTCCGAGTGGTCGATGGTGCAGTCTTGGAAAGGCTGTGTACCGAAAGGTACCGGGGGTTCGAATCCCCCTCTTTCCGAATTCTACCCTGAAATGAGGGGATTTGAAACGGAGGCACGCCGAGCAAGTGCGAGGTAAGCCAGCATGGATGCTGGCGCCAGTGCCGGAGGGTGGGCTGGAACGAGCCTATAGGACGTAGGTGAGTGGAAGCCGAATCCCCCTCTTTCCGAATTTTACCCTGAAATGAGGGGATTCGAAACACAACACTTCGGTGTTGGTTTTACGTAGACTCTTTAGATGAGTCCAGGTGCTATGCAAGAAATTGCTTTCCAACCCCGTCAGGTTCGGAAGAAAGCAGCGGCAGATTGACAATTTCTGTGCCGTAGATTACCTGGGCTCTTCCAAAGGGTCTTTTTTTTTGCCTTGATAAATTTTACATATTTAAAAACTTACAAAACGCCGAAAAAAAAACTTACAAAACGCCGAAAAAAAAACTTACAAAACGCCGAAAAAAAACTTTACAAAACGCCGAAAAATGGCATAATAAAGGTATGGGTGCATACAAAAAAAGAATTGTTGACGAAATTCTCACAAAAAGACTGGAATCTAAGGGGGCTGTTTTGGTTGAGGGGCCTAAATGGTGTGGCAAAACGACAACCGCTCTGCAGCAGTCTGCAAGCGTTTTGCGAATGGACAGCCCAGAATCAAAGGAACAGAATCTAAATCTTGCAAAATTCAATCCGCTAAGACTATTAAAAGGGGATACACCCCGCCTCCTTGACGAATGGCAGTTAGCCCCTTCTCTTTGGGATACTGTAAGATATGAGGTAGATCAAAGGGGCAGAATGGGACAGTTTATTTTAACGGGTTCTGCAGTTCCTCCAGATACAAAGGAAATTACCCATTCTGGAACAGGAAGGTTTACCTGGCTTACTATGCGTCCCATGTCTTTGTTTGAGTCTGGAGAATCTACTGGAGAGGTTAGTTTGAGAAACCTTTTTGAAAGGAAGGGTAATCTTGATGGAGAGAGTCAGCTTGGAATAGAAGAGCTAGCCTACCTTGTTTGTAGAGGAGGATGGCCACAAGCCGTGGGATTAAAGCAGGAGGTAGCCTTGCGCCAGGCTTTTGACTACTTTGACGCAGTGGTAAGGTCTGATATAAACAGGGCAGATGGAATAAATAAAAACCCAGAGAGGGTAAAAAGAATTATGCGTTCTCTGGCACGTAATCAGGGAACGCAGGTTGCCGTCACCCTCATTGCTCAGGATATTGCTCTAAATGAGGTGGAAACTATAAATGAGGATACCGTCTACACTTATATAGAGGCATTAAAAAAGATTTTTGTTGTGGAAGATATGGCAGCTTGGAATCCCAACCTGCGTTCAAAGGCTGCTATACGAACTTCTGACACTCGGTATTATGTTGACCCCTCCATTGCCACAGCAAGTCTTGGCATTGGTCCAGAAGATCTGATTAATGATTTACGGACATTTGGTTTTTTGTTTGAAACATTGTGTGTGCGGGATTTACGGGTTTTTGCAGAAAGCCTGGATGGTTCTGTTTTTCATTATCGAGATAATTCGAACCTGGAATGTGATATGGTAGTTCATCTAAGAAATGGTTCCTATGGATTGATAGAAGCAAAGCTTGGTGGTGATACTCTGATAGCAGAAGGTGTAAAGAATCTTTTAAGATTGAAAAAGAAATTGGACATCACAAAAATGAAGGAGCCAGCCTTTCTCATGGTTTTAACAGGCTTGGGACAGTATCCCTACCAACGAGAGGATGGAATTCTTGTGGTGCCAATTGGCTGCTTGCGCAATTAAGGATATCTATGAAACAAAGGAAGGAATTGGTCGATTTTGTCATAATTGGTGGCGGTGCTGCGGGGCTGTGGGCCCTGCGGGGACTGAAGGACAAGAGCGTCATAGTTATAGAAGGAAATGACAGGCTGGGGGCAAAGCTTTTGGCTACTGGCGGGGGAAAGTGCAACTTTACCAACCGGTTCTTGGCCCCAGAACACTTCATTTCCAGCAATCCCCACTTCATCAAGTCATTCTTGCACAAGCTCACCACGGAGGACGTACTGGACTTTGTGGAACGGCACGGCATTCCCTATGCGGAGCGGGACAATGGCAAGCTTTTCACCTTGAGTGGCGCGGCTTCCATTCTGGAGGCTCTGCTGGAGGAGGGAAAGGGTGAGCGTCATCACTTTGAACTGAATTGTATGGTGCAAAATCTGGAAAAGGTGGCCGCTCCCGATGAGAATTCCTGCACTGGGCTGAAAGGAGCTGCTGATGCTGTGTTCTGTGTTCAAACCTCCCGGGGAGATTTCCTTGCCCGTAAAGTGATTGTAGCCAGCGGTGGTCTGTCCTATCCCAAGCTGGGAGCCACTAACATCGCCGCAAAGATTGCCCGCAAATTCGGCATGAGGGTGCTGCCCATGGTGCCGGCTCTGGCGGGACTGCGGTATCCAGATGAAGTGGCGGCTGGGTTTGCAGGTCTGGCGGGGATTGCGGTGACAGCGGAGATTGCCCTGGGAAAGAGGATTTTCCGGGACCAGCTGTTGTTCACCCACCGGGGCTTCAGCGGGCCGCTGGCCTTGAACACCTCCCTCTTTGTGAACGGTGCGACAGAAATAACCGTGAATTTTCTGCCTGACTGTGATGTTGCCGCCTTGATTCAAGCCTCACGAAGCGGCAAGAAGTCCCTGGCGGGCATCCTGTCTGAGCATTTACCCAAGGCAGTGGTACGGGTGCTGCTGGCGGGACGGGAATACAATCTTGCCCAGATGAAGAAGTCGGAGGTGGAGGAGGTTGCGGCGGCCTTCAACCGGCAGAAAATGGTCATTTCTCAGGTGGACGGCTACGACCGGGCGGAGGTTACTCGTGGCGGCGTGTCCGTGGACGAGATTTTCCCCAAGACCATGGAGAGTCGCAAATGTCCGGGCCTGTATTTTATCGGTGAGGCTCTGGATGTGACGGGGATGCTGGGAGGCTACAACCTCCACTGGGCCTGGGCCTCCGCCCAGACGCTAGTGGAGGGGCTGGAGTGAGGCGGGACGGCTGACAATCTAGTGCTACGGAGGCAAGACCAAAATTATTGCAACTGCAATAGTCAAACACACCGATTTTATGGTATACTTTGTTTCGGATGTTCTCATAACATCCTCCTTTACAGGAGTCGTCAAGCTGGGTGCAACTGTACGTGGGCTTGGCGACTCCCTTTTCTTTGTACTTCATCTTGGATGAGACCCATCCTATGCAGGAACGGTGGGACGGAACGAACTGGAAATCTCCCGGCAAAAGAAGTGTCTTCCAAGGGGATTTTCCAGTGGTCTGACAATCTTGATGTTCTGTCCTCCCATAGGATGAAATTCTTATTTGACCCGTGTGTAGGTGGCGCCGTCGAAGGTCAGCGTGCCGTCCTTGGTGAATTCGATGCCGAGGCCGTACTCCGTCTGGGTTTCTGTGTCCACCGCCTTCCACATTCCGACAAGAGCCTTGCTGCTGGAATTCCCTCCACAAGCGGTGAGCATAAGTGCCAGCATGACTGCCGCAACAAGAACCAAAAATCTTTTCATGTCAGTTTCCTCCATAAAATTATTTCAAAAGCTTGAACTTGCCGATGAGGGGCAATTCCTTTGCCCTACCGTTGGCCACGTTGATGATGCCGATGACGGCAAGCACTGTGACAAGGACGCTGAAAATAGGAGCGATAATCCACCCCAGAATTGGAATGAGAGAGAGTATCAGACCGCCGCCAAAACCAAAGATGAACAAAACAAGCCCCTGGTTTGCGTGATAGCGGGCAAAGGGAGAGTCCTTTGCTGCCAGCAACGGAATGAAGAACAGGATGTATGCCAGTATGCCCATGACCTTGTTCTTTTCGATGTCCTCCTTGGTGAACTCCTGCGTGGAGTCTGCGGTGTTGTTGAGATTCGCCACCTTGGAAGACAGGTCATCCTGCTGAGGTTGCTCCTCCTCCCGTGTGTCGAAAGCTCTTTCCCCAGCGGACTGCCCCTTCTGTATGGTCATGTCCGCCCCGCATTTAGGACAAAGTGTCACGCCGTCTTCCACTGCTGTTCCACATTCTTTGCACTGTTCCATAATAATTACCTCCTGAATAACATATTCCCGTTCCATACTGCAAGCTGGAAACAGGAATTCTTCTAAATTTTTCCAAAACCTCCATAAGGTTCTCCTATTGCGGCGGGAGCCGGAGCCTCCGACCCCACGCCGATTTTATTTACCATAGGATGCTAGTTTCCTACCGGAAATGATAGGCAGCTCCAAGGGTCAGGTCGTAGGTGAAGGGACCGATGAAGCCGAATCCAGCAGCGGCGTTCACGGAAAATTTGTCGTTGATTTTGAATGCCAGTCCATATTCCATGAGGAGTTGGAACCCCACATCCGATGCCTTGGACTCTACACCATCGTAGATACCATCGTAAGAGAGCTTTACCGTTCTAATGGGAATGCCGAATCCCAAGCCGCCAAAGGTCACCAGCCGGTCTCCCCAGGCAGGGCCGCTGCCACCAAAAAGAGCTGCCCAGTCGGCAATGCTGAAGTTGAATTTTGCCAGGAGTCCGGGGCGAATCTCGTTTCCTCTAAGGTTTGCCCAATAATAGCTCCACTTGCCGAATTTCATGGCCAGCTGGAACTCGAAGGCCAACCGCTCCAACACAAAGTTGCCGTTGCCCTGGAACGGTGTGATTCCCACCACGGGGGTGAGGGCAAAGGCCCTGAATCTTGGAGTGATGACTTCATCCCAGTCGTCCTGGTCGGCAAAACCAAACTGTCCGTAGCCTAAGTTCACTCCTGCATAGATTCCCATGCCCTGTGCCGCCACTGCTGTCATTGCCAGCATCATTGCCGCCACGAGGCAGCCCAACTTCATTTTAATCTGCTTTTTCATTTCAATCTCCTTTACTTAATCGAAATATGCCTGTATTATAGGAGTGATTTTTAAAAAGGTGTTACACCCGAATCGGGGGTAATTTGCATTTTTCTTGACAAATCTGGGGATATGTTGTATTGGGGGGTGAAAACAATGAAGACAACCAATACTCAAATTACTGTTAAAAATTTTGCTCTCCTCTGCTTTTCAGCGGCATTTAGCACATGGCAAATGGGAGTCATCTATTTTTCGGGAACGGCGCTTTCCTTATGGGGAAGAACCCCCATAGCGGTTGACCAAAGCATAATGACGATAATTATTGCAGCTGGGTATCTTCTTTCCATTGTAACAATCTGCCTAGTGCCTAGATTTATGGTGATAGTGCAACGTTTGGTGTTTTTTATAGCCCTCCTGGCTATGGTTGGAATTATAATATCCTCAAATTCTGTAATAAGTTTGGGATTTTTCTATATAACAGCCTTTTGTTGTGTCTTTGCCATCGGTGGTATGGCTAGTATTGCAGCCCACCTTTTTACAATAGAAACTACCTGGCGAGATGCTATTCTTGGAATGGTATTTTCCGGGGTAGCCATTGCCCTACTACAAAACGACTTTGTTCAGTTTAACTTTTCTATATTTATGGGCTGTTCTATTATTTTGGTGGTGGGCCTCCTTATTTTTCACCTCAAATTACCTGCAAAAATTAATGTTCCTTATGCCTCCAAGCTATCTGGTCACAGAAAACCTCTCATTCCTTACATAGGAATATTTTTGATGGTGCTATTTCCTACCATGCTCCTGCTGATGGCCACATCCGTGGCAGAAACAGTTCCCCATGGAGTTAGTACCATGTTTTTATCTGCTGCGGTACTGGCGGTGGTTTTACAGGTAACAAAGGTTAAACTCAAAATTCTTTCTGGAAAAGATTATAGCGGATTTTTAATGCTCACTCCCATAGGATTTGTCTGTGCTATAATGGCAGATTATGTTCCAACCTTTGGACTGGTTGCTTGTGTCTTTTTTGGATTTTCTGTGGTGCTTTCCAATCTCTACCTATTCTTTCTTGCAACTGGTTTTTCTCTTTACCCATCCCGATTTATTGGTGCTCAGGGAACTGCCTTGGGGCTTGGCTTGGCTCTCCTTCACTCCATGGTGCTAGAAGTATTTCGAAATTCAATTCCCCTTCTCTATGGCATCTATCTTTTCATTTCTGTCATTCTAATAATTGTCTTCCACTTTCTAGAACCCCACTTTATGTATATTTGGCGGCAAGAAAGAGAGGTAGGGGGTGAAAAATCAGAATTAAATCCAAATGCAGATACACAAGAGCAACAAAAACCAGAGATGGAGCCAATGTTTTATAAAGTTTTGTCCCAACAAGAGGGGAACCTTGCCCGCCTCATTCTTGAAGGATATTCAGAGGGGCAAATTGCCAAGGAAATGAATATTAGCCTAAATACTCAGAAAAGCTATCGTAAAAACCTCTATTCCAAGCTGGATATACATTCAAAAAGAGAGCTTTTTAAATTGGTACAGGAAGAGGATTGACTACTCTTTTGCAGTTTTATTGTATAATTTTTGACTTTTCCTCCAAACAGCTGTATGCTAGTACTTATCTAGTAATAAATATACTTTCATGGAGGCGGTGGAGCTGGGCTTGACCCAAGCCGCCAAGCCAGACTCGGCGTGCTACTATTTCTACAAGCGGAATCAGTTCAAGTCCGTGGAGGACTGCACGGATGCCTTCAAGAAGGGATTTGCCTTTCGGGAGACACAGTGGACTGCCCGCAATGGCCGG
>JAGBFT010000125.1 GCA_017936345.1 Spirochaetaceae bacterium | reverse complement strand
GCACCTTTGCCAGAAGCGGCGGAGCAGGGGGCCAGAACGTGAACAAGGTGAACACCAAGGTCCACGCCACCGTGAGCCTGAATCATCTGGAGGGCATCACAGAGGAGGAGCGCTGCCTCCTGCGGAAAAAGCTGGCCGCCAGCATCAACAAGGAGGACTGCCTCTTTGTGGACGTGGACCAGGAGCGATATCAGGAGCGGAATCGGGCCATTGCCTTGGAGCGGCTGGAAAACCGCATTGTCAATGCGCTGAAGGTTCCCCGCAAGCGAATCAAGACAAGACCCACCAAGGCAGCCCAGGAGCAGCGACTCAAGCTCAAGCGGCTCAAGTCCGAGCTCAAGCGAAGCAGGAGCTGGCGGGGCTAGGCAGCAATTTTCCAGACAATGCAGAAACCAAAACTTCACGACATAAGGTCAATGCACTATAGCTACCCTCCGCCCCAGAACCAGCCCACGGCCTCTAGGTTCTGGAACGCAAGACGAATTCCAGGTAGTGGTGAAGCTTTGAAGTGCAGTACAGGGGAAGATTTATCAGGGTGTAGGGCTTCCGCTTGGCGGGGGTTGTGTTCCTCTCGACGGAATACTCCCCACTGTAGAGCCGAATGCCGATGTCTGTGTTGGAGTTTTCGATGAATGAATGCAACGACCGCAGCGTGCCTGACTTTCCGCTTTTGACCTCCACAGGAACCACCACGCCATCATGCACCACAAGATAGTCCACCTCCGCATTGGACTGCCGCTTCTCCCGAGTCCAGAACAGGGGCTTCTCACACCGGGTACTCCACTGGGCCAGCAGCTCCTGCCCCACCACCTGCTCCGCCAGACATCCTTGGAAAACAGCACTCAAATCCTCATCCTTGAAATACAAGCCTGTTGTCCTCAAGACATGGTTCAGTAACCCGGAATCAAGAAACTGGAGATGGGGATGGAGCTTCAAGTCAGGGAACAGGGGCACGGTGGCGCTGGTGACAGGGTACCGAAGATATAGCAGCATAGCCCGCTCCAGCCTCCGCAGGGCAGCGGACACCTCCCTGGATTTATATCCAGAGTTGCCGAATTTCTCGAACGTGACCCGCCTTCCCACCTCATGGGGGGCAGTCTCAATCAGATGCCTGATGAGTGTCCGCTCGGTGGCTGTCCGGGCGTATTTCGAGACATCATCCTTGTAGGCCGTAAAAAGAGCCTCGTAGACCTGTTCCACCTGCAAGAAATCCCCTGTCTCCTGATAGCGGGCAAGAGCCTCCGGCATACCTCCCACAAAGGTGTATAGCCTGAACAACTGCAGCAACTTTTGATGGGCAAACCGTGGCACCGGTATGGCCGACAGCAGCTCCACCGACTGGTGCTCTCCCATGGACAACAGGAATTCCTCAAAGTCCATTGGAAAAAGATAGCGGTATTCCACTCGTCCCACGGGAAAATTGATGCTGTGTATGTCCATCACAACTTCCAGCAGGGAGCCCGCACCAATCACAAAAACCTGGGGCATCTCCTCATAGAAATACCGCAGCTGCATCACCGCCTCCGGGGAATTCTGAATCTCATCAATAAAGAGCAGGGTGTCCCCCTGTGCCGAGACATTCTTTTCAAAGCATATCATCTGGAAGGTGTCCCGCACACCAAGTCCCGCCCCGAACAACCGCTTGTCCTCATCCTTTTCCAGATTCAAGTAGATGTAGGTGTCAAACCCCCGTGCAAATTGATGGACAACAGTGGTTTTTCCCGTCTGTCGGGCGCCCCGGATAACCAGCGGCTTCCTGAACGGAGAGCTCCGCCAAGCCTCCAGCTCCCCCAATAGCTTCCTCTTGAATTCCATGCTGTTCCTCTGCATTGTATAAAGTCAATCCAATATTAGTAGATGATGTACATAAAGTCAATGTAATTTAGGTAATTGAATGACATAAAATCAGGTCATTTTAGGCAACTACATGATACAAAGCCAGTGTAATGTGTATCGTAATCCCGCTATCCGCCGCATCGGAACCAGCCATAAAAAAACTGGTGCAAGGGCTTTGCACCAGTTACTGAACATACAGAAGATTAATTGGTAGTCCAGCTTATGAATACAAGCTGAACGAAACTACAATCTCTCCCACAATTCATTATCTGACAAGCTTCCATAGATTGTGTGACTCTTTATCTTCTTGCCAGAAGATGCTACACATCCAGAAGCCCCTATTTTTCTAGCAATCAAACCATGGTACTGTGACACAGAACAATTTTCCGGACATCCTTTTAAATACACAATGTGATATTTGTCCACCGTGATAAGTTCATTAATTACTGCATGGGAATCAAACAAGTCACCTGCACTAAAATTATTCGTAATGACATCACTAATTGCCTCTTCTAAAGTCATATACTACTCCCATAATAAAATATTTATACAACTATTATATCATGCCAACTACGAATCCACAACTTATTCCTCAACAAGTCCAAGCACAACTGGAGTTCCAGAGTAGCCTGTTCCGGCGGCCACAACCACAGTCAAAGGTGTCTCTATCGTCTGACCCAGCAGTGACGTTACTCCAGCATTGATAATCTCTGCCTTTACCTGCTGGCTCGCATAGCTGACAATGACGGAGGAACTCCGGGACGAGAAGAAGAACCCATCGCCATATTCAATTGCAGCATAGGAGCCGCCGTACTGAACCACAAAACCAGAGATAAGATAGGCGTGGCCTGGCTCCAACGCACCATTCGTAAAAAGCTTGCAGCTGAGCTCGTCCTCTTCGATTCCGTGGAAGGTATAGCCCTTGGCAAGCTGCCTTCCTCTGGCATTCAACTGCTCGATTTTTTCAGCTTTGGCCCTTTTTTCAGCCTCTTCCTGAGCAATCCTTTCGGCTTCTGCAGCTGCCTCCTCTGCGGCTTGTTCTGCAATGACCGCATCTATTTCCTCTTGGGTTGGAATTCCCTCAATCTTATGCAGAATTACCTTTCGAGTATAACCATTCCACCAATCTCCTTCTTCTACACCATACACCCAGAACTTATATTTACCATTAAATCTCTCATCAGTATCTACGGAATCCATTCTATCTGCAAAAGTTGGATCTATTTGAACCATTTCCTTAAAACAATCTGTAACATCGATGCTCTGTTCCCGACCATCACGTCCCCTACGATCATTTATTCCTACGACAATTTTTGTAACTCCATTCTCGTCTTTTGTCTCGGCACTCACTATGTAGACATCAGAAATAATGCATCCTTTTCCTGTCCAGAAGAGTGACGAATACCCATCATATTGTGACATAATGTCACAATAGTCCTTGGCATCCATTTCCTGATACTCAATCTCCGCCGGGTCAATAGAATCTGTCGGAACAGAAGAACATCCCCATAAAAACAGGCTAAAACCCACCACCAGCACAAGCCCCACCTTGCAAAAACCCGCATTCAGTTTACAAGCCATAATCCATATCCTCCATAATTCGATTTTGCACTGGAGAGAAGGCGCAACTCCTCCCCCAAGATTGACCTTCGGGAAGCTAACTGGTATCCTATAGTCGCTACACAGAGGACGACAGATGACTCACCCGAAGGTCAAAATCAAATATGTTCTTTACTCATATTTGATTTTGTGATATGTATACCATGGTTT
>JAGBFT010000124.1 GCA_017936345.1 Spirochaetaceae bacterium | reverse complement strand
GCCCTCATTGCCCAGGTTTTTGCAGACTACATTATCCAACGTTGTGGACCAGGCTGTAGGATTGCCCTTGGGCTTGATGCCCGCCCCACCGGCACCAAAATTGGGGACATCATCGCTCGGGTTCTGGCAGGAAGGGGCATTGCCGTGGAGTACCTTTTCATCACCGCCGCACCGGAAATCATGGCCTACGCCCGCCAATTGGACGGCTTTGTCTATGTTTCCGCCAGCCACAATCCCATCGGCCACAACGGAATCAAGTTCGGCCTTAATGACGGTGGTGTTCTTCCCGGTGAGGAAACAGCCAAGCTCACCGCTGCCTTTACCAGTCTCTGTGCGGACTCTGAAGGTATTCAACTAGCCAGCCAGTTAATTGCTGCCTGCCCCCCAGAAAAGCTTGAAGCCATCTATTCATGTTCTGCCGACTGCAAGGCTCGGGCCGTGGCCAGCTATGGGGATTTTACCCGGCTGGTTGTAGCTGGTACTGCCGATAAAGCCCAGCAGCAGGAGTTTTTTGCCTCTGTTGCCAGATCTACCGCAGCAAAACCCCTCACAGTAGTTTGTGATATGAACGGTTCAGCCCGTAGCCTTTCCATAGACAGGGATTTTTTACCTAGATGTGGCATTGGTTTTGCTGCCATAAACGACAAGCCCCGCCAGATTGTTCACGCAATTATTCCTGAGCCAGAAAACCTTGTTCACTGCGCAGCCTTTATGGAGAATCAAAAACCTTCTAACCCGGCCATTACCCTTGGTTATATGCCAGACTGTGACGGAGACCGAGGAAACATTGTGTACTGGGACGAGGCTACTGGTAAGAGCCAGGTGCTGAAGGCACAGGAGGTTTTTGCCCTCTCTGTTTTGGCCGAATTAGCCTACCTGGACTATCGCTGTGAAGCCTCAGCAGAAAATACTCACCCCGGTGTTTCTGTAAATGACCCAACCTCAATGAGAATAGAAGAAATTGCCGCTGCCTTTGGGGCAAAGGTATTCCGTGCGGAGGTTGGAGAAGCCAACGTGGTTAATCTTGCCCGCAAGGCAAGGCAAGAAGGCTACACTGTTCCCATTTTGGGAGAGGGTTCTAACGGAGGAAACATTACCCACCCTGCAGCCGTTCGTGACCCCATCAATACCATCTTTGCCCTGGTAAAACTTTTAACTATCCAGGACACTAGCTTGCCAAATGGTACTGTAAAACAGGGACTCTTCCATAGATGGTGCTCCAAATCTGGACAGGAAGCAGCTTACAAGGCAGACTTTACCCTAACAGACATTATTGCCACCCTTCCACCTTACACCACCACTGGTGTCTCAGAAAATCGTGCCTTGCTGAAAATCAAGACAAGTGACCACAGCAAGCTAAAGGCAAAATTCCAGGAGCTTTTTGAAGCAGGCTGGCAGAAAAGAAGGGACGAACTTTTGGCCAACTATGGCATTGCCTCCTACGAGGCTATCTGTAACAATGGAATCACAGAAACAAGAAACCTTAGCAACTACAGTCTTTCTGGCAAAGGTGGTCTAAAGATTCTGTTTAAGGATGTTGAAGGAAAAAGCTGTGGCTACATTTGGATGCGAGGAAGCGGCACAGAACCAGTGTTCCGTATTCTTTGTGATGTTCGTGGCAACAACAAAAAAATGGAGGAAAATTTGTTGGCTTGGGAAACCGAACTACTAACGGAGGCTGACAGCTAGTTTTCCACGGACTGACTCTAGCTTGACAACCGGTTTGTTTGTCTTTGGCATTGGGCCGCCTCCAACTTGGCAGCATTTTTGTGTCAACTAGGACTCACACAGGAGCTTGAGGATTTCTTCTCGGCTCCTTGTCAAGCTAGCTTCTGGCCGGATATACCGCTGGCTCATAGCAAGGTTTTTTAAGGCACCCTCAAACTCCCCCACTACCTGTAGGGGACTGCCTGCAAGAACCACTACATTATGAGCCAGAGCCAGAGCCTCCGAAACGTCGTGGGTCACAAGGAGAGCCGTCCTTTTTTCTTGTTCCAGAAGTTTTTCTGTCAGTTCCATCAGATGGAGCTTGAGCTTGATGTCTTGGGCTTGAAAGGCTTCGTCCATCAGCAGGATGGTAGAAGGAAAGGCAAAGGCTCTCGCTATGGCACATCGCTGTCTTTGCCCACCAGAACAATGCCCCGGCAAAGAATCAGCCTTTTCCCCAAGTTCCACTGCCTCAAGAAAGCCCAGACTTCTCTGGTTGGCTGCCTCCTTACCAAAACGAGACTCTATGGGGAGCATTACATTTTTTTTGAGGGAATACCAGGGCAGCAGGCGGGGTTCCTGAAAGAGATATGAAACTGGGCCAACACCTCTAATGCTCCCCCCATCTGGTTGCAGAAGGCCGGCAATGCAGTCCAAGAGGCTGGTTTTCCCAGAACCAGAGGCAGCCAACAGGGCCGTAACCTTTCCTGCCTCAAAAACAATGGAAAAATCTGAAAAAATCTGGTGAGAGCCTCGTTTTAACCACAGATTATTTACTTGCAAGTTTTCCAACACCTTTTCTCTCCCCTCTTTCACGACTTTACCTTCCTTTTAACTAAAAGTCCGGTTTTTTGCAGTACAAGGGAAAAAATATTCTCCAACAAAAAACTTAAAACTACCAGCACCAGGGTAATGGAAAAAACCTGGGCGGTTTCCAGGTGAACCTTGGCGCTTTGGAGCAAGGTTCCCGCTGACCGTTGTGGAAGGCTGATTACCTCCCCTGCAGCCACCACCTTCCAGCTTAAGCCAAAGGCTGCCAGAGTTCCAGAAAAGAAATAGGGTTTGCAGGAGGGAAGATACAGGTGACGAATCATTTTTCCTAGGGAAAATCTATAGGAGCGGCAACAGGAAACAAGGCTTTTATCCGTGTTTTTAATTCCAGTTTCCACAGAACTTATCATTACCGGTAGGCTCATAAGCACCGCCACAAAGACAGGCACGAGGGAGGAGCCAAGCCAAAAAAGAGCCAGTAAAATAAAGGATACAACTGGTGTTGCACGGATTATAGCCAAGGGAAACTCCAGCAAGTTATGAAAACTCCTGCTGGCTCCTGAAGCTGCTCCTAATAAGGTACCCAGTAATACTGATATTCCAAAGGCTGCCAAACTTCTGCAGGCAGTTGCCCCCACGTGATGCCAAAACAATGGTTCCCCAATATTCTTTAGCAGGACATCTAGGGTTTCCCGAGGCTTGGGCAAAATAAGGGGAGAATCGATGGCTACAGCCAGCACCTGCCACAGAACCAATAAGGCAACTGCGGCAAGAGCAACTGCAACTTCCCTGCTATGCAGAAGTTTTTTACCCATTATTCAAAGTAAAAATTGTTGCCAGGCAACTGGCCACCAATGGCTTCCGGGGCAAAGTCCAGGAAGATAGAATACAACTCTTCCAGCTGACTCTGGGCTTCCTTGGCAGGAACAAATACATAGGCACCATTGGGTACTACCTTGGTGGCAATAGGAGCCTGCAATCCAAGAGTATGTTGCTCCACAAGCTTTCCAGCCTCCGCAGCGTTGGCCAAGGTCCAGTCAACTGCCTTCTGGAAACTAGCCAAAAGACCTCGTACAACCTCAGGTGATTGTTCTGCCAACTGTTTGCGTACAACAATTACCGTCATGGGATAATTTGCAGAATCCTTTCCATTAGCTCTTTGCACCTTCTCATACTCACTCTGCAAGTCAATTGCCTTTACAACAGCAGCATCCTTTGTGGTAGCCACAGTAGAAAAGGGTTCTGGCACAATGGCATACTGAATCTTTCCAGAAAGCAAGGCGGCGGCAATTTCTGCATTAGGAATAGAAAAATCCAGGGCTACAGAATCGGCCGTTGCAATTCCATCTTCTGCAACCTTAATTCCATTTTCCTTAAGCAGGTAGCGAACCATGTATTCAGGGGTTGCTCCCTGACCAGCTACAGTCACAGTCTTTCCCTTCAAATCTGCCAAGGAAGCAACGGAGGTATCCTTGGTAATGAGATTGAGCATACCCTGCCCCATTACAGCACCCACAACAATAGCCTCGTTGTTCTTTGTAAACACCTTGGCAGCCACGTTGGGAGGACGGATTCCCACATCAACCTCACCCTTCAACAACTTGGGCAACAATACATCAGCGCCAGCTGCCACCTGAAACTGAAAATCAGCTCCTGCAACCTCCGGCTTATTTTCAAACAAGTAAGCCATTGGAATACCGCTTGGACCATTGAGAGCAGCCACATTGACAGTAAGGCTACCTGCAGACGGGCTTTCAGTGGCAGGAACATCACCAACAGATTCCTTTTTACCCCCTGCAAAGACCACACCTGTGGCTACCATCAAGGCCACTGCTACAACTAAAACACGATTATAAGTCTTCATATAAAACCTCCCGATATTGAAAAACCAAAGGCTGCCGAAAGCCCTCGTCCTTTCAGCAACCCCATGGTTTCGAGTATATAAAATAGTCTTTGCTAATTTTCGACTATCTATTTTCCTTATAAATCTCAGCCAAAAGCTTTAATCCACCACGAACCTCGTCTTCAGGTCCTGAATAATTAATGCGCAAGCACTTGTCATAATGACCGTGACAAGATGTAGCGGGGTCTTCCACACCAAAGAAAAAATATTCTCCTGGCACTGTAACAACCCCACGCTCCTTCAGCTTCCTATACAAATCCAAGGCAGTAATTTTCAAGTCCCTCAGGTACAACCACAAGAAAATTGCACCCTCACTGCGGTGAATCCAAAAATCTCCCCCCGCAAAGAACTGATGAATCCATTCAATTGCCTGCCGTGATTTTTTCTGATAAAAGGGCTGGACATAGTTCTTTGCCACCTCTACAATTTCCCCACTGGCAATACATCTATGAGCTATGGCCTGTCCGGAAGAACAGGTTGCTAGAGCTGCAATAGCATTTACATTAGACAGGGCAGATGCAAGCTCTTGGTTTGCCACAATAATTCCTGTACGCATAGAAGGCAGCCCAATCTTAGACAAACTCATGGAAAGAACTACAGACTCATCCCAATAGGGTGCAGCCTCATCTATAAACACAATATCAGGAAAGGGCAGTCCATAGGCATTATCCACAAAGAGGGGAATGTCAAAGCCTTTGGCCAAGGCTGCCAATCGATGTATCTCAGAATCTGTCAACACATTTCCCGTAGGATTTGTTGGTCTGGACACACACATTGCTCCCACATCATTATGGGATTTGAGATAGGACTCCAAAAGGTCAAAGTCAATAAAATACTTAAAGCTATGATTGTCGTAGTACTCACACCTCGCAGGAATTGAAACCATCAAATCTGGCTCAATTCCCTGATCTGCATACCCTACATATTCAGGAACAAGGGGAAAAAGAATTTTCTTTCTAACTACAGAACCGTCTTTCTGAGTAAAGGTTCCAGAAAAAAGGTTGAACAGATAGAAGAAGGCTGCCTGGCTGCCATTAGTGATGGCAATATTTTCAGGCCCCACCCTCCAACCATAGGTTTTGGAAAGGAATTGAGCCACTGCATCAATAAAGTTTATTCTTCCCTGTGGAGGGTCGTACAAAGAAATGAGCTTTTCAAAGCCATCTGGTTCTGCCATAATCCGCTCCATTTCCCTGCGGAACATGGCTTCTGCCTCAGGTATACGGGCAGGATTTCCACCACCCATGCGATATGGTGTTACACCCTCTGGTAAAGGCCGCCCCAAATCATCCATCAACTGGAGAATTCCAGAATGTCCTGTGAGTTTTTGTCCAAAGTCGGAAAATGAGTATTTCATGGCTATTTAATCTCTAAAAGCGGTGCTGTTCTTCTTATATTCGGCCGCTGTAACCGAAAAAATATCCACATCTGGGGCGGCTTCCAACATAGTTACCTGGCCGTGAAAGTCCACATTGTCATCAATCCTCAGTCGCAAGGCAGAAATATCACCTACGACACGACTGCCAGAAACAACCTCAATCTTGGATGCCGCATTTAAATCTCCTGTTACCTCTCCCGCAACAAGAATAGAATCTGCGGAAATCTGTGAAACCTGGCAGTGAGCGGTTTTATCAATTTTCAAGTTACCAGAAGATTCAATTTTACCCTCAAACCTTCCAGTAATAACCAAGTTGTCACTGAACTTCAACTCTCCCACTAATTCTGTTTTTTGTCCTAGAACAGTAACATTACCATCCTTCATATTAAATGAGTACATAAAAGCCTCTCTTAGGTTCTTTTTCTAGTAATACAGGCCCTTACAAAACCAGCTATTAGTATTAAAGTGCTGCTTACTGCAAAAATTACACCTACATAATCTCCCCAACGAGTATACAAAGTTTTTTCACTTTTATCCAGAACTGGGATAGAACCAACAAGATATGTTTCTTCAAAGGGCTTTGCCATGGCAACAATCCTTCCATTAGGATCGATGATACAGGTTTGTCCAGTAGTAGTGGCCCTAACAGAAGGAACCCTGTTTTCTACAGAACGAAACACAGCCATGGAAAGATGCTGATACTGGCAGGCCAAACTCTTAGACCAAGCATCATTGGACAGGTTTACAAAGGCCTGGGCTCCCGCATTAACAAAACGTCGCCCCACAAAACCAAAGGTATCCTCAAAGCAAATAGGTGTACTAAAGCTAATGCTCGTAGTTCCGTCATTTCCCACTACATTGAACACTACAGGCTCTGTTCCTGGTTCCCACATATGGGTATCACCATTCAATAGCATCTCATAGAGCTTGGGAAACTGTCTGTCAAAGGGGAAATATTCAGTAAAGGGAACCAGCTTCATCTTGCCATACACCTGTGGTGAAGGAGGCAAGGTATTTACACCCGGCTCAAACAACAGCACGGCATTATAATCAAGAACCCTGTTTCCAACTGTATCCACACCATGGTCATTACCAATTACAAAGGGTACAGGAGATTCCTCAATAAAACGAAGCAGCTCGTCCACCAGCTGAAACTTATCCCTTTCGTAACGATGCTGGTAGTGCCAGTTGATTCGAGGGACAAAGGCTGTCTCAGGCCACACAACCAAATCCACCTCGGGATGCTCTGCAATAGCCTCGCTAGAAAGCCGCTTTAAGGTTTGCAAGTCCCTCTGGTAGGCAGGAACCCCACCAATCCAAGGATCTGAGTTCTGCTGAATTAGGGCTACATCCACATGGGGCTCTTGAGAATAGTCAACAGGAGAAACAAATCCATACACAAGTACGGCTAAAAAAATCACTAGCCAAACACAGCCGGAAATGATGTGAGACCTACATGCACTGGGAATTGCTTTTACAAGAGCCCGGAATCTACAGTTGCATGCCTCAAGCTTCCTATTTCTGTATGCCTCTACAATAACAGCTGTAAACCAAGCAGAAGCAAAGGTAATAAGGGCATCAAGTCCCCAAACACCTACTAAATCTACAATTTGAATCAAAGGATTAATCTGCCACTGGGAATAGGTTAAAACACCGTAATGGAATCCAGAAAATCCCAGGGTCTTTACATAATCATAGGCACACCAAACAATACCTTGGACAAGCCAGCCCCACCTTGGGAACAAAGAGGCCGCCGCTTTCAAAAGGGGAAAGGCAATCATAAGGTAAAGCCCATACATAAAAGAAATTACAAAGATTCCCAAGGGATGAAAGGCTGCCAGCCAATAGGTAAAAAGGCAATAGGAACCAACTCCGTAGGCAATTCCCCATAACCAAACTGTCTTCCATGATACAAAACGAACAAGAAGAAATACAGGTACAAGAGCAAAATAAGCTAGAAATGGTATACCATTGACGGTAAGTAAATTGGGCTGTGGAAGGGCGAAGAGGACAATGGAAACGACGAGCAAGGAGAGAGCAATACCAACTCTAGCAAGCAAAGAAAAGGAATCAGTTTTTTGGCACCACTCCACCATAAATATGAGCTACTCCTCTACTTTTAAATCCCAGACAGCCTTCTTCAAGTCCTGCCCGGAACGAAATGCGACTATATAGTGAGGAGGTACAGACAAACTGTCACCAGTCTTGGGATTGCGGGCCTTTTTACGTTCCTTACGAAGGCGAAGCTCAAAGGTACCAAAACCACGTAGTTCTATTGTCGAACCATCCTTCAAGGCTTCCTTAAGCTGCTCCAAGGCTGACTCAAACACTTCTTGAACAACACGTTTTTCGTATCCTGTTTCCTGTCGAATTCCATCAACTAAATCATACTTCGTTACTTTTTTTGACTGCATATACTATATCCAAAATTTTTTTAAGAAATAAATAACCAAAACGAGGGATACTGCATCCCTGCAATATCCCATTCGCTTCCTTAGTTAGCAGCTGCACTACCAAATGAAACATTATAAAGTTTCATCATTCGTGACTTTTTCCGTGACACAGAATTCTTAGTCAAGATACCCTTTCCAGCGGCTGTATCCAACTCTTTTACAAGAGCCTTCAACAACTGGGCGGCACGCTCAGAATCCTTAGCGTGAACAGCCTCTACGTATTTTCTAGCGCTTGTTCGAACAGAACTCTTTGCTGATTTGTTGCGTAAACGGCGAACTTCACTCTGCTTGTGTCTCTTTTCTGCAGACGAATGCTTTGTGGCCAAAAGAAACCCCCAAAAAAAATACTTACACTTGTGTCAAGACAAACACAACTTTGGTAATGTTATCAAAAACAGATAACTTAGTCAAGTTAACTTTAAGGGATTACTAGACTTGAGTTTGGCTTATCACTTGATATTAAATTACCCGTCTTGACAACGATGCCACATTCAGTTATCATCGTGTAATAATCGATTATTCCTAAGACAGGAGGCTAGCTATGGCTGGAGCCAGTAAGAACTCTCGTACAGCAGTTACTACCCACAAGTTCCTTTGCAGTTGTGGTGGAGAGGTTGTAATGAAGACATTGTTTGAGAAAGGTAGACTGAAGAACGTTGCCGAGTGTACACAGTGCAAGCGTGTTGAACGCCGCCCCAAGGACTTCAAATAAGTCGATGTTTTCAGCTATCCTTTGCTGAACTTTCTCACATAGAAAGACTATCGGGAGATTTTCCCCGATGGTCTTTTTTTTTTGCGTCCAATCTAATTGACATCTACCAGAATAACTACCCTATCCCCTATGCCATTCATCTAGCTGACTTTGAATCAAAGCCTTCCCTTCCTCCAAAATGGCAAGCTGTTCCTGTTTACAGGTTGGAGCAGGATAGATTTTTAGTATTTTCACCCGATAGGAGCCATCCTGAAGATTTCGAATGAGTCCATCCAGGGTTGAAATCTTATATCCTCCATCCAGAGCACATACAGCTACTGGCATAGGAGCCTTATCCAGAATACGACGAAAACCCGCCGCATAAAAATTCCGCAGCTTACCATCACGGCTCCTTGTTCCCTCTGGAAAAATTACAGGAATCTGCCCCCGTTGCACTGTGCGCTCAGCGAATTTATCCAAAGTTCTCATTGCCACAGAAGGACTGCCTGTACGGGGAACAAGTGCGTGTTCATGAACACGCAGCATTTCTGAAACCAAGGGTACGTGCCGTCCTAACTCAGCCTTTGCAACAAATCTTAAATCTCTATCTCGCAGAAAATTCATGTATACAGGTATATCCAACAGACTTTGGTGATTAGACATGATGAGAAACTGTTGAGGAAGCTCTTCCTTTAGATTTTTATCGCCCTTGAACTTGAAATTTTTGTAAACAGACAGGATAGAAAAAACCAAGGGAGCGCAAATGCGAACAATTCCATCAGAAATTTTATAGGAAAGTTTTTTTGAAACAGGATAGACAAAAATATTCATGAGTGCAGGAACTGAAACAGTCAACAAAAGACAAGCAAGAGTAATGATGTTTGACATATAAAAACCTCCGCTTAAAAATCTGGATTTAACTAAACCTGGGCTTATTTTATACATTTTGTTTGTTAATCGCAAGTAGATTTTTAATCTAGAAATCGTTCTATAGAACTACATAGTTCCGTAATATTTCCATGAATGTGGCGACATGGAGGAATTCCTTCCAAAAAAAATCTTCCGTACCGTTTTTCCACCAGTCGTCTATCTAAAACTACTATAGAGCCCCTGTCGGTGGAACGCCTCATAAGGCGTCCAACACCCTGGCGAAATTTAATAACAGCCTCAGGAACACTGAGCTCAATAAAGGAACTGCCACCTCGCTTTTCCACGGCTTCTGCTCGGGCTGCAAATACAGGGTCACCGGGAACACGGAAGGGAAGCTTAACTATAATTACCTGAGAAAGGGATGAACCAGGCACATCCACCCCTTCCCAAAAGGAATCTGTAGCAAAAAGAACACTCGACTCATCTTTTTTGAATTTTTCCAACAGGCGGAATCTGTCTTCATCCCCCTGTTTGAGCAGGGCAATTCCACTCCCAACCAAACTTTTACTGCAGGCTTCCCAGGCATTTCTTAACGAATCATAGGATGTACAAAGCACCAGTGTACGCCCAGAGGCTGCCAAAATCAACTGAGAGACGGCCTTGTCTACATAGGACTGAAAGGAAGAGCTTTCTGGAAGGGGGGCATCAGTTGGAATGGCTAACAATACATTTCTTTCATAGGGAAAGGGTGATGGAAAATCTCCAGTGCATAACCTCTCCTGGTCAACAAAACAGGCTCCACTTCTTCCCAGCCAATAATCAAAGTTTTTACCAGTACGAATGGTAGCAGAAGTACATACAACAGTGGACAGGGGCTCAAAGACCCCCTCATTCATGCGAGGTGCAATATTTAAAGGAGCCTGGACAAAACGGCAAAACCACCTTGGTTGTTCACCGAGTTTTCCCCCTGGAAGCCTTCCCCGTTCAACAAAAAACACTGTTTCTGGATGCTCCTGCCATTGCACATAAGACTTGCAAAACAAAGCCATTGAATCAAGACGATTCAGAACAGTTTTTGTCTCCCAAATTGCAGGAGAGTCACGTAATTTTTCATCAATAGATTCTATCATCTCGCGAAAAACAGCTACACATTCTGTTATTGCAACACCAAGCCTTTCAAAAGAATCTAGCAAGGGGAAAAATGCTTGTTCCATTGCAGGTGTCAGACGAAGCGTATAGGAATTCCCCATTATGTCCAAGCCTATTTGGTCCAACTTTTCCATTTCAGATTGCACTGCTTCTATAGCAGCCAAAACCTGTCCCACCCAATTTTCACCAGAAGCAAGGACTTCCAGTGTATAAAGGTGACCAGCCATAGCTCCATTTTTACGTTTACGATACAAAATATTAAGCTGGCGGTTAACCTTAAAGTGAGTAAGGGTTTCAGAAAAAAAACTGGTGGCAGCATTTTCTATACCGTGAGCCTCATCAAAAACAAGGTGTCGGTAAGGAGGCAGTACAGCTGTATCTCCATAGCCAATACCAGAAAGACGGGCTTCTATATCTGCAAACAAGAGGTGGTGATTTACAATAAGAATCTGTGCATCAGCGGCTTCTTTTCTCACCTTCATAACAAAACATTGACTATGGTATTTGCATTTCATACCCATGCAAGCATCAGATTCAGAGCATACCCTACTCCATAAATATTCAGAAGGAAGGGAGGTTAAATCTGAACGACTTCCAGTTTCGCTTGTTTTAGCCCAATTTACCAAAACCTCCAGTTCTTGGTTTTCATCAAAAAATAAATCTGGTTCAGAGATTAAATCATTAAGGCGGCGCAGACATAGATAGTTTTGACGGCCCTTCATTAAAATGAACTTTAAGTTTTTACCAGTAATTTTAAGGACGGCAGGAACATCTTTTTCTGCCAATTGTTGCTGCAGATTTATGGTGCCTGTTGAAATCACAACTCTTTCCTTGTTAGTTGTCGCCCAAAGCACACTAGGAATCAAGTAGGCGTAAGACTTTCCAACACCAGTTCCAGCTTCAAAAACACCCACACCACCTTGGTTAAATGAAGTACATATTTGTGCAAGCAATTCTATTTGGGCAGGACGCTCCTCAAAATATCCATCTCCAGTATCCAAAGGCCCCCCAACCGAAATAGGAGCCACCGCCTGAGCTAAGTCAAGATATTTAATTGATTTTGGTTTAACTGGCTCAACAACTACATAACACTCGCTAACATCATTGTTGATAATGTAAAATCCTTGGCAGCGTTGCGCCGCCTGAGCTGCAATGGAAATATCTGCATCCGAAGGTTGAAGAGAACCAGAGGGATGATTATGAATTAAAACATGAGATTCACAGGCGGCTTCAAATTGAACTGGCACAGAATTCTGGTTTCCCCGGGCTGCAACAACAACCGACACAACACAACCTTGGGCATCAATTTGTCCGCCAAAGAAAACCTCGTTACCTGCCGCCTCAGCAATAGCATCTACCATACGGAATCGAACTTCATCTGTAAACCGTAAGGACACTTCCATTAAAAACCTCATTTAAAATAAAAAAAGGGCTGAACAACAGCCCCTTCTTCATCTCCTAGGGGAATTGAACCCCTGTTGTCGGGATGAAAACCCGATGTCCTAACCACTAGACGAAGGAGACACTTATAACGTGTGAGAATATTATCAAACATAGAAAAAATTGTCAATAGAAAAACTACATATTCATATCAAATTTTTTCATCAAACATTCCTGCAAATGGCGGCAGTCATCATCATCCAATCCCATGCTATTTGCAGTGGCTAAATCGGAAGATGCCTCTACATAGTTAGAAAGGTTATAATTTGCCAGGGCTCTTCGATAATACACATGCGACTGATGCTCATTTATCATCAAGGATTGGTTGAAAAAGTCTATTGCTTTTTCATTGTCACCTTGTACGCTGTAAACAATACCAATATAATAAAGAGAACGGAAATTTTCTGGTTGGTAACTAACACTTTGTTGAAAATCATTGAGCGCTTCGTCATATTTATTTTGCGCAAAGAATGCCATTCCTCTATGTTTTAAAATAACCGACAGAATAACATTGTTTGGAGTGGGCTTTGATTCAACAATATCGGTGTAAATCTTTACAGCTTTTTCCATTTCACCAGCGTTGTGGCACTGAATTGCAGCGAGCAGCATATCGTCAATAGTTCCCCGTACATAGGGAGAAGTGATTTGTTGAGTATTTTCATGATGCACATCATCCGTTGGAAAAGAATCGCGGGCTATTGAATCTGCCTTACTATAAAATGCGTTTCTTCTAAAATCAATTTCACGATTCAATTTATTTTGATAATCTCTAATCTCCTGAAAAATAATATCAGCTAAACTGAGGCTTGCATTTATTGATGCCAATTTTCTTTTCAAGGGTAAATCAAAGGGGGAAAATTCAGATTTATAAATCAATTCATGTTCAACCTCTGCCCAGGCATCCTGTAAAATTGTTCTAATTTGAATCTCACAAACACAGTCCCTTGGAAGATTGAAGCCTGTGCAAGCTGCAGCACTTACTATGTCTCTGGGGATTTCGACCAGAATATGAACTGACTCATATCCAAATTCCTTAAAACTTAAAGAAGCACCCTTCCGTTCAATTTCCTTTACAACAAAATTATCCTTTATTTGTTGTTCAACTACAGTCAAGTCCTCTAAAAATGCACAAATTATACGAATTCCCATCATGTCTGTAAGAAGGGGCAGGGGAAAATCTCCATTTACTTCCGGTTTAACACGAAGAACCTTTCTATAGTAGCTGTCAAAACTTTTTACCCTAGATTTGAGTGTTGGTTTAGATGGCAAGGTAATAGTGTCCCTAAGTCCATATTCTATGGTATTGAGAATAGTTTCAAATCCACTGCGATATATTTTATACTGTTCTAACAGACTAGACTTACTTGGTAATTTATTTTGCTTTGAATCGCTCATGAATATAATTCTATCATTGAATTTACCATCACGCAATCATTTTCTCATTTGATAGATATTTTTAATGAAGTTGCCATAAAAAAAGCACCCCTAAAATTATATTTCAGGGGTGCATTACGACTAACCTAGTAGGTCAGCTTATTTTTCACCAGCATCAGCACCAGCGTTGTTTCCACCGGCAACAGGTGCAGAATCATTTGTACCTTCAACAGTCAAGCTAGAGGTGAAAGCCTCTTCCTGAGCCTGCTTTTCCTTCTCCAAGAAGCGGTTTACCTGCTTCTCTCCGAAGCGAGTCATCTCAGCATTCTGCTTCTGAGCTTCCTTCTCGGTAATGATTCCCCATACGTCCTCATCAGCGATGTCACGATCTGTGGTCAACAAGGCCTTATCAAAGATAATCTTAACATCCTTGAAGTAACCTACGAAGGTATCTCCATCGTGCATTGCATCACGAGCAACCTCGAATCCCACAAACTTAACATAAGGCAGTCCACGGGGATAGATGGGATACACACGAATCTCCCGAGTGCGGATGTCAGTAATGTAAGAGGGGTTGTTCCAGCGCAGCTCCTTCCAGCCATCGAAGTTAAGCTCACCCATCAGGTAACGGCGCTCAATACCGTCTGTGTCCTTAAGGTGTACATACAACTTGTGGGGGAAGTTCATACCAAGTGTTGTTACAGACAATGCCTTGATTGTTCCAACATTCTTTACAACACCGTAACCATCCTCAAACTGGGTCTTTCCGCTAGCAGCTTCTTCGGCTGTAGGCTCCTGGGGAACACCATTCTCGTCACGAGTAGCCAAAGGCTCATAAGCAGGAATCTCAAATGCGGGTACAATCTTTGCATTGGCATTGTTTGCCCACAAGGGGAACTCAATGCGTACACCCATTACGTTTGAACCAGCAAAGGGTACAGATGCAGAATCCTTAACAGGTGCAGGCTTAACTTGTGACAATGCCAAGCTCTGTACATTCTGTGCAGAAGAATTCAATACTACTTCCCAGTTGGGCAATGCCAAGGAAGACTTCATCAGGGACTTCTGGTCTTCGGTAAATGTCATACCGGCAGTGACAGAATAGTCCATAGTGGTGCGGCTGTTTTCAGTAGGATTTCCATCCTGATCTGCAACGATGTCGGCATCCAACAATGTAAAGTCAATAATTGTTGCCTCATCACCAAATGCAAATGCTCCGAAAAGCAACATCACCGCTGTAAATAAAACAAAAGATTTCTTCATTCAAAGCTCCTTTTATACACACTTTTATGTAGCCTTGTATACCTATTCAGTATCCATCAACTTGGTATTTTTGTCAACGACTTTCTTGTAGTTTAGGTGTTTTTTTTATCAAAAATAAGCTAAACAACATTCTCGTACACCTTGTTACTACCAATGTAGATTTCTATCGATTTTATCCATGAGAAATTTTGCTCGATATTGTAAATCAATAAGTCTACCGCCTCCTTTGTGGGCAAGGCAGCTTCTCCAGGAAACAAAGCCTCCTTTGACAAGTTGATGAATAATACCTCATCCTGTATAAAACAGGCTTCTATCCTCGTATCCAATGGAAACAACAAACGGAATCCATTCGTTGTGGGACCAAGCAGGAGTTCCTGAACGAATTGACTTACGTCCACATCCCTTCCCTGTACGGGGGAATACTCCACAATTCGACGGCTTTCCATGTATAGGCCACTACCGTCGATGGCATCAAAATATAATACCCTCCGATTCCCCATATCTTTGAAATTAAAAAGTGTAATTGAGACAATCAAAATCATTATTAAAAAGCAGGCCGCACCTAAAGCCTGAACGAGTGATTTATTTTTCATTCTGTACCAGTAAATCCTCTTGAGCGTTCAAAATGTGTTATGAAGGACGATAGCCCATTATATATTCCCTGACTAATTTTACGCAAGTACTGGGAATCACCCAGAAGGGCCGCCTCTTTTTCGTTTGTAATAAATCCTGCCTCTATCAAGACACTGGGCATATTGGCATTACGGACAACAAACCATTCTTCTGCCTTTATTCCACGGGATTTACTTTGATTGCCGATTTGAGCCTCAAGCCCGTCCATGATGAATTTAGCGATAAGCACACTTTCTGTGGTATATTCTTCTTCCATCATGGAATTGAGGATGCTTTCCAGCTCACTATCTTGTCCTGTTGATTCCAAAACTGTTCTGCGGAAACCAGGACTAAGATACCATACTTCATAACCAGAGGCATTTTTGTCAAGCGAGGCATTGATGTGGATTGAAATGTACAAAATTGCCTCATGGGGTTCCAATTGGACAGAATTTGCAATGTCCACCCGTTCCTCCAAGGTAAGCCACGTATCATCAGATCGGGTCAAAAGAACCTCTTTATCTGGATACTTCGCCTGAAGTTGTTGGGCAAGCATCTTGGAAATGGACAAAACCAAGTCTTTTTCGTGGAGGGTAACCTTCTTTCCATTCTTTGTATAAGTTCCAACAGCTCCTGGGTCACGACCACCATGACCTGGGTCGATGAGAATAACACCAACCTTGTAGAAGGATTCCGGAGCATTTTGACTAAACAGCTCACGGGCCGTATCTATAAATTCGTCTGTCACGTAGATAGTGCCATCTTTGTTTTGGGGTGGGTCGATAATGGCTAGCCTTCTATTATTCATAAGAATGAGCTGCTCTCCCACACGGAAAGAAATCTGGTGGTTGTTTTTCTCCAAAATCCCACTACCAGATAGGGCATCCCAGTACAGTTCCGCCCCCATTTGTTGGGCAGCAGCAGTTAAATCCATCGTTTTGGAAAAAAAGGGTGAGAGGCAAAAAATTAGAATGACAAGACAGAGAAAAAGTCTTTTCAATCATTTCTCCTGCATGGAAGATTCAATCACATATAAAATACCTTGTACGCCACCAAGGATACAGGCACGCCATAATTCTACCAAGGAAAGACATCTGCCGCAACTGGCACTAGGCTTGTCCTTTGCATCAAGAATCTCTTGGGCCATAAGAATAGTTTCCCTGAGACTGCGATAATTCCAGTCTACAAGAGAATCGAGGCAGGAAAGGAGGGGGGATGGAGCCTGCTCCAGCAGTGATTTTTCTGGACTAAATTTTTCCTTTTGGTTGGAAAGATAGTGAATGAGCTCCTGCTCCAAATGCTTTGGAAGGATAAAGGCGGCTGGGGGGAAGGCGTTTTCCTGCCGTAGCTGGCTTAGGGGAGTCTTCAGGAAGGCATCTGTTTCCCTGTGGTTAGGCTCAAGTTCCAGCAGAATAGCTTTGACTGCCTGCTGGGCCCTGGTGGCAGCTCCCTCCCAAGTTTTATCTACCGCTAAAACATTACCGCATTTTTCTACATTATTTTTTGGGAAAACAACAGTATCTCCTGGTTTACAACGAGAAAGCACATCCTTTACCCCTATACAGTTGGCAGCCTTTTCCAATCCGTAGATGGATGCCACCCTGCCGGGAATAGAAATCCAAGCCCGCTCTCCGCAGTGGTTATGGGAATCTATCTGATAGACCGTAAAGGGAAGATTTTGCGGCAGCCCTTCCACCAAGCGGCGGCGAGACAGGAGCTCCTTGGGTTCCTGCCCCAGGGCTATGGCTACAGCCTGTTGGGTGAGGAAAAAGTCAGAGGAATAAGGAAAGGTCCAGCCAGACATATAGCCGCCAGATAGACGGGCAGCTATTTCTCCCACCATTGGTCCCTTTGGGGTAAGCTTTATATCTGCCTTGGCTGCCCCGCAGGTGAGTCCAAGGGCGTGGATACCCTCAACAAAGGTGGCAATGAGGGCCAGCTGATCATTTTGGGAAAAAGCTGTGGGAATGGTATGACCCATTTCTACAAAATAGGGAGGAAAGAAAATATGGCGGTCTGCAAAACCACAGATGGTTACACTTCCATCATACACAAGGGCATCAATGGAAAATTCCGGTCCTTCCATGTACTCTTCCACAATGGCCCTCTGGCTCCGAGAATTAGCTTGGGCATCCTTGATTGCTTCCACCAATTCCTGCTGGCTATGGACCAAACGACATCCCCTGCCGCCCATGTTGTCCACGGGTTTAACCACAAGAGGGTAGCTGCTAAAAAAGCTGGTGATTTCCGCTCCAGTGAGGGCTACCTGTGAATTAGCCTCAACCTTCATAAAAACGGGGGATGGAACTCCATTATTTCTAAAACACCCACGCATGAGGGCCTTGTCACTGGCGTTGCAGGCAGCCTGATATGAATGAACAGCAAGACCACAGGCCTCTCCCGCATAGGATACGGTGGAAGAAAAATCCGTGCCAGCAGTGAAAATTCCCTGTAGCTTTCCCTGAGAATAAAGGTCAAGGGCAAGGGCCTTTATTCCCTCCCTGTCCTTCAAATCAAGGTGGACAAAGGTATCCGCCAAGGGGATGCAGGGAGCCAGCGGGTTTCCGTCCACCAAGACTATCTGGCAGCCGAGGGACTTTGCCGCCTGTATAGCGGGCCTCTGCATGAGACCAGCTCCCAAAATCAAAATGGTGTGATTCTGGGATTGAGAAAATTCAGTTTCTAGACATTTCATTTTACTTGCGGAAGATGTAGTGCAGGATGGTGTAGCTGTTGTCATAAATTAATCTTGTTCCCCTGTTTTGATGCAGTAGACTTCAAAGGTGTCTCCCAGTTTAAAGCAACGACTTAGTCCATATAGGGTGGAATAAGACAGAGAGCCTGCCTCCCTTGGCCTTGAGTCTGTTGCATTGGCTGCCTCCATTTGTTTTCTTTGGCTTTTGAAGGAGGGAAAGCGTTCCGGATGATGTCCGGTGGAAACAATCCTTTCCACCTTGAAGCCGAATTTCCTGAGGATATCCCTGGCACGTTTTGGCTCCCACAGGGTGTAGTGATCCGACGGACTATTGTTAAAAAAGCTCTCGGAATTGAATATGGCCGACACTCCAGCAGCGGATGGGGTGGAAAAGGCAAAGACCCCCCCCTTTTTTAGAATCTTGGACACAGCTTTTAAGACAGGCTCCAGATGGCGGAAATGCTCAATCACGTACCACATGGTCACTGCCTCGAATTGGTCTATGCCGAACTCTTGCACGGGATTAAAGTTTGGGAAGGACGTGCAGAGTGCTGGAAACTTCAGCTCATTTTGAACGTATTCCACTGCACTGGGAGAAATATCTGTACCAAAAACCTGCCAACCAGCATCCGCACCCGCCGAAAGGAAGGGACCGTAGGCACAGCCAATGTCCAGAATGGTGGGGATAAACCGGGTGGCACGGCGAGATTTTGCACGATTTCCATTTTTTAGTAGGAATAGGGCATCAATGATAGACATTCTGCGGACACCGTGATTTTTAATGGTGGCAAAATCCTCCAAGTATGTCTTTCCATATTGTTTTTTATAATCGTCAAAAAAATAGTCGGAGGTATAGGTCGGTTGAATTCCCTCAAAGGTCCAGCTCATGTAGATTATTCCGCAGCCAGAACAACGGCGGAAGGTACGCTCCGGGGTTCTTGCTACCACTGGATGAGGAACTATCGGATGCTTTTGACAAATTGGACAAACAATGCGGGTCCCCCTGGCTGCCTTGACGACAAAATCCGCCAATTCTATTTCTTCCCTTTGGGAGGACATTTCCATTTCAGCTGCAGGATACAGAAGCCAGGGTTTTTCCAAAAGGCTTTGGAAGGTGTCGGCACCAATGGAGTCCTGTGGAATTGAGGCAAAGCCATACTTTTGCCCTAGTGATTGATGCAGCGATGAGGTTCCCAGAAGAATTACCCCGCAACCTGCGGCAAGGGCTTCAAAGGCGGTAAATCCGTAGTGGGTAACAACCACATCATATTGGTAGAGCTTTTCCCTCAAATTAGTCACTGGGGGAACAACACGAATGAACCTTTGCAGTTGGCTGGGAACTGATTTCTTTGATTCAGCGGGATTGGAAACAATCACTGTAACATTTTTTTCCAAGGATCCAAGGGCAATAGCTGCGGGCATGGAAAGACCTGCAGGATCCTCTCCCCCAGTGGAGACGAGAATCTTGGAAAAAAGCTGGGAATTGGTCCTGCCGGCCTCTGGGGACCCATCCATTGCTGGCTTTTGGGAGGACCAAACAGGCTCCCGCCTATGCTTTGGCAGGGAAATGAATCGGCCATTGCGGAGATTTGGAACTCGACCCAATCTATGGGAAGGGATGATATCCAACAGATAGTCACAATAGGAGGTGTTGGTGGAACCTTCATCGATGGCAAAGAGCGGGGCAGCGCTGGAAAGCTGCTGTGCCAAAACCCTATCCAGCGAAAAATAATCTGAAAGAATGAGACTGTACTCCCCTTCCTCCGGCAACTTATTCCTAAACTGCCAATCCTCCAAGCCATGATGACGAGCCTCATCAATCAAATCAAGCAATTCTTTGGGAATTGGGGGAACATCTTCCTCCTGAACAAAATGGGAGTCTGAAAGCTCTTGAACCAAAATGTCTGCCTTGATTTTTTTTGCGATATCTAAACAACGACGAAGATGACCTGTTCCCCTGCCCTTTGCTACAGAAGGAACGCAGAGAACAGGATGGATTACGCTGGTGGCAGAAAAGGCTGAAAGAATTTCCTGACTGGTATAGGGTTTTTCAGGAAAACGAGAGTTAGACAAATAACTGACAATCCTCAAACAGCATCGATAATCCCTGTAGGTGTCTACTGTAGTACGCAGGTCAGGATGATGCCATTGACTGGGAGAGGGCAGCATCACAGAGGCAAAGTCCTTTGGATGGCGATAGAGGGCTGGCCCCACGTGCTCGTGGTCGTAGGCATCATCTGTCATGCCACAAGCTTCGATAAGGGAGCGAGCATTAAAAACTTCTATGCCACTGCCATGGGGAAGCCCCGCAAAGGTGAGATAGTCCACAGGGTTCTTTTTCATTTCCTCAAGAAGAAGAGTGGCTGCCTCATAAAAGAGGAAGGGATTGTCGGCAGTCCCCCGGAGAATAATATCGGAGGGTTCCACACATTGATAAAAGCTTGCCACATCACAAAATCGTTCCAGAACATCTTCCTTAGGGCCAGCAAAAATATCCCAACCGCAGTCCCTTGCCACAGGCTCCAGCTCGTGGTAGGAATCTTGGTCTACAGCCAATACATAGTGATCTGCGGGGACCTGTCTCAATGAGGCGAGAGTCCATGCTACCAAGGGGCGACCCCCCAAGGGCAGCAGGGCCTTGCGGGGAAGGCGGCTTGAATCGAGACGACACTGAACGATAATGATGGTCATTAATTCTTCTCCCCCCATTTATCTATAAGCATATTCAGGTCTTGCTGAAAGGCATATTTATTCTTGGCCACCCAACGACGCGCCTCCATAAATTCCTTGTAGGCCAAGCCCAGGGGAAGCTTTGCCCGTCTGCTATAATTGATAAACTGGCTGATGGGGATATAACAACGATTCTCAACATAGCGAGGAGCACCATTCTTAAGATAAAATCGTAGCTGAGTGTGATCCGGCGTTGTATCTGGAACAGGTATTTCACCCTCATAGGCTAGCTGAAATAAGGGAGTCATAATTATTTCTTCCCCCCAAAGCCAGGCACGAAGGGAAAAATCGAGATTTTGCCAGTAGGGAGAAGTGATAGTATAGTCATAGCCCCCAAATCGAATGAATTTCTCCCGGTTGTAGATACCTACAAAGTCAAAGGGATAGAGGGTGGTGCTCTTGTCGCTGATTACATCAGAAAATTGCGGCTTGAGATTGTAATGCTCTATTGCAGGAGTAAAACGGACAGGAAGGGGGCGTCTCTGATAATCCACAAGTTTTGGGGCAATGCAAAAATAGTCCTGGATAATGTACCGTTCAATTACATTGGCAGACAAGAGAGTGGATGTGACGTGAATCGAATCGTTAATAACCAGGGCATAGTCTTCTGTAATTTCTCCCATACCAATATTTATCATGTCCCCTACAGAAACAGTGTCTCTTGGAATGATAAATTTAACACTGGGATAGTTTCTGAGCATTTCCTCCACATTGTAGTTCCCGAGGTTTTTATCGATGGACACTATTGAGGAAAATCCACTTTTTACCAGATTCTCCAAAATCTTATTGCGATACAAGCCTCCAGAGCCTATATTCAGGAGAATGACTGCTATTGGCAGGCGGGGATTTGAAATGGTTTCATTTCCGTTGAGAATAGTCAGCGGTACCTGGTATTCGTTAAAAATTGAAGGTATAGTATTCATCGCAATCCTCGCATTTCTCCATGAAGGGCATTGACCGACCCTTTTCCCAAATCTCCTTTAGGGACTGATTGAAGACGTTGCCGCAATCTCCAGACAAAAGGAATTCCCTGCACACTGGAACGCCTCCGTCTACCAAGACAACCATGTCCCGCCGCTGGTGCCAGCAAGGATTCCGCAACACCGGTGAAAGGTCAGTCACCTGCTTTTGGGGCATTGCACCGAGAAAGTCATCGTACTTTTGGATAATCAGACCTCCAGAATCCTTTCTGCTGCGGTAAAAATCTTCCAGCTGCTCCTCGTTGACTGTGGTGCGAACAAACTGAACGTAGCTGGCCCCAGGAAAATCTTGATTAAGAATCTGAAAGGCCTCTTGAGCCTTGGCAAAGGATATGGGCCAGCTCTCCTGCCCCGTTCCCCTCATTTTTTCGTACATCTGCTGATTTTGGCTGTCCATGGATACAATCCACATTACCGGGGGATGGGAATTTGTTCTGGGACTGGCAGCCCTTGCTAGCTGGGCAACTCTTTTTGAAAGTTCGGCAGTTACAAGGCTACCATCCGTTTCTATCAATGCAGAAAGTCCCGGGTGAGCCAAAACAGCCTCCACAAAACCAATGAAATCTGGATGGGCAAGAGCCTCTCCCCACAGAGACAGGGCAACCACAGCCTCGCCAGAAAGTTCTGCCATAGATGCCACAAGGGGCTTGAACTGCTCCAGCTTCATAAAACAGCTGCTGTTTTTCTCTGGAGCCTGGAAGGGAGGATGCTTGTGGACTTCCTGATAGGCCTTGGGATAGGGGCAGTAGGTGCAGGTTCCGGGACAGGTGGCAGAAATCTGCACATTGTAAAAGGCGGGTACAGTACGCAGTACACCGGGAACAAAAATTGCCTTGGAAGAAAGGTTGTTGGCAGTTAGCGCCGACTTAAATTCACCAGTGTTTTCTGAACCAAACTCAGAAAGCAGGGTTTGATATACTTGAAGGCAGGCCACCTGCCCCTCCTTGCTGTGACAGGAAAAGTCCAGGCGATACTGACGCATATCCTCTGGAGCCATAAGGGTTTCTACCTCAAAGGAATTGATGTCGCTGCGGATAATGTCAAAAAACACGTCCCTGCCCACACTTCCATAGTCCCTTGTTTCCACGAGGGTTTTGAGAATGGAGACCGTACTGCCATTTATCACCACAGGTGCAAGACCCTCCGGCCAGCCCTCTGCAAAGGTGTATTCAGCAGCATACTTGTGATGAAAGTCAAAAAGCTCCCTAGTCAGCTCACCGTCATAGAAGGGACAGCTGTAGCGGCCGTGAATGATGGTGGTACAAGTCCCCCTGCAAGAATCCAGGGCGGTGATAAATTCCTTTACTGAGGTAAAGTCCCCTGCAAGCACTTGAAGGGGGACAGCACAACCCTTTGCCAGGGATTCTATCCTCTCCTTGTACTGGGGGGAGGTAAAGACCACCCCACCGTGGAGGTGAAGCTCAGACTGGGAACCAAGATAATTTATCCATTCAATAACACGGTCGAAGGCAGACTTACCTGCAAAGAGGGGTTCAAAGCCATAGTCTCTAGGTGAACCGGCATATACAGAAACAAGGGTTTTCATACTTTTTGTATATCGGCAGATAAATAATAAAGAAAACGTAAAAGATATTGCAATACCATCTGAACAAGGGTATCTGAATATGTATCCATTGGATTTTGAAGAATTTGCCATTCTCGGACACTTTTACTTTTTGTCTGCCCTGTGCTATACTGTGGCCCATGAAGAATACAACCCCGTGGTGGCAGACAAGGATTGTTTACCAGATTTATCCCCGTAGCTTTTGTGACTCCAATGATGACGGAATTGGTGACATTCCCGGTATTATTTCAAAGTTGGATTACTTGGTGGACCTGGGGGTTGGGATTATTTGGCTTTCACCAGTGTATCGTTCCCCTAACGAGGATATGGGCTATGATATCAGCGGGTACAGGGAAATCAATCCTGAATACGGCACTATGGAGGATATGAAGGAGCTTATCCGTGAGGCAAAGAAGAGGGATTTACGGATAATCATGGACTTGGTGATAAACCACACCTCCGATGAACATCCCTGGTTCATAGAAAGTCGTAAAAGCAGGGACAATCCCTACCGGGATTTCTACATTTGGAGACCCGGAAAAACAAATCCTCTGGACAAGGGCGGCAAACCCCTGCCCCCCAATAACTGGTCCAGCTTTTTTACTGGCTCTGCCTGGGAATATGACAGGACCACCAAGGAATTTTATCTAAGGCTTTTCTCAAAAAAACAGCCCGATCTAAACTGGCACAATCCCCAGGTTCTTTCTGCAGTAAAGGACATTATGACCTTTTGGCTGGACTTAGGAATAGATGGATTCCGCTGTGATGTCATCAATATCATTTACAAGACCTCCCTAAAGAATGGCAGGAAAAGAATCTCTCTGGTTGGGCAGGAGTGGTACAACACTCAGCCCGGTTGCCATGAAATTCTAAAGGAATTGCGCAAAGAGGTGCTTTCCAAATACGATTGTTTTGTTGTGGGAGAAACGGTCCTTACCAAGGTGGAGCAAGCCCGGGCCTTATGCCCGCCCGACCGTAGTGAGCTGGACATGGTTTTTACCTTTGAGCATGTAGAATGCCATCAATTCAACAACAAGTGGTTCAAGACTCCCTTCCATCCACACCTGCTGATGAATACACTTATACGTTGGCAACAGGAGGTGGACTGGAATACCCTGTATCTTGAAAATCACGACCAACCCCGCAGCACCACCCGATTTGGAAGCAAAGAGTATTCAAGGGAATCAGCGAAAATGCTGGCCCTCCTTCTTCTGACTCTGCGGGGCACTCCCTTCATTTACCAAGGACAGGAAATTGGCATGACCAACGGGGAGTTTAATTCCATCGCCGATTTCCGGGATGTAGAAGCCCACACTGTTTGGGAAATTAGCAGCAGGCTAAAATTCCCCCGTTGGCTAAGAATGAAAATGCTGCGGTTTACCAGCAGGGATAATGCCCGCACTCCCATGCAATGGGACGGTTCCCCTAACGGTGGTTTTTCTCCCAGTCCAGATACAGAGGCCTGGTTAAGGGTAAACAGTAACTGCACTGCCATCAATGTAGCCCAGCAAAAGGAAGATGAAGGCTCCCTTTTATCCTGGTATAAGAAGCTCATTCAACTACGAAAAACCACACCCCAGCTCCTTGGGGGAACCTTCAAGCTACTGTACAAAGACAAGCATATCTACTCATACCAGAGAAGCCTAACCAGTTTGTCAGATTCCAGCGAAAAGATAGCGGTGGTAGTACTCAACTACAGCCCAAAACACAAAAGCTACCCGCCAGCCCTAGCCCAGAGGCTAAAATCCCTGCAGGATGTCAGGATTTTAGCCTCCGTGTATCCCTGTACCGACACCCTACCCCCCTACGCTGCATTTATTCTGGAAGCTGTAATATGAGCGGCTGGGAATGAGAGTTTCCCAATCCACCAGGGTGAAGCGGTATTTCTTGGGCGACTTTTCCGTGACCACCACTACATACTTTGCCAGCTCCTTTGCCTTTGTGATGACGTATAGGTCGCTCTTAGGACTTGCCATACTTCCTCCTGCCTGGGGCTTATTCTGGGGGCGGCAAAGCCGCTTTCCCCAGAATAAGCCAGATTATTGCTTACGCAAGGATGACAGTCAATTTCCCCCTAGGGAAATTGACAAAGCCGGAACAACGCCCCCATAGGTGAGGTCGACGTAGTAG
>JAGBFT010000123.1 GCA_017936345.1 Spirochaetaceae bacterium | reverse complement strand
TGGAATTAAGTACGACGGCAACTTCATGAACCTGAAGCTTGGTGTTGATGTTGCTGGTCTGATTGACAACACAACCTTGTCAGTAATCTGGGCAACAGAGAACATCCTGAACGAATTGAGCGATAATGCTGGAAACATCAACAAGCTGGGAACACTGAACTTCAAGGCAAAGATTGCCCTGTAATCTTGACCCTGCTGGTTTAGCGTAAAGCAAAAAAAGGCCGCCCTTTGGGGCGGTCTTTTTTTGTTGTGGGGTAGGTAGCATGTGTAGAGCTCACTATGTTGCGGCGCACCGCCTCCCGAATTGCCCAGGCAAGTGCATCGTCCCGCCCGCTTGCCTTAGCCTTGCCAACCAGCTCAAGCTGTGTGTCCTTCACCTTTGCAGGGGCATACAATAACGTGGAAAAACGGAGTGGACTTTGCACCAGAATTTGTCAAGTCCATCATCCACAAATGAGCTTGTCATAAAAAAAGCCGTGGGAGTGAATTCCACGGCTTTTGATTGCTTGACTGGACAACAAAAAGAACCAGCCCTTTTATTTATGCGTTGACAGCAACCTTGTCTTCTATCAGTACAAGTACCTTGGTGGGGCAGCCCTCGATACACTTCTTGCATGAGGTACACTTGCTGTAGTCCACCACGGGAATGCCGTTGGTCACGACAATACAAGTCTCAGGGCAAACCTTCTCGCATTTTTTGCACTTGATGCAGGCTGTGTCACAGTTTTGCTTCAACTTTGGAGAAAGTTCTCCACGATTTGAGCAAAGGGCAATGGAACCCTTTTGGGCAGCTGGTGTCATGGAGAACAAACTCTGAGGACAAACCTGGGCGCACATGCTGCAACCAGTGCAGTTTTTGTAGTTTACGTGGGGTAGGCCGTCTTCACCCATGGCCAAGGCATCAAAGTTACAGACATCACAGCAGTCACCAAAGCCAATGCAGCCAAACTGGCATAGTTTGGTTCCGTTGACGCTGATTTTTGCTGCCTTACAGGTCTTGACTCCAACGTAAAAACCTCTGTCCTTTGCTGTTTCCTTGCAGCCTTGACAAGCCAGGATTGCAACCTTTGCAACGGCATCTGCGGTGACACCTAAAACCTCACCAACGGCCTTTGCTGTGGCGGGACCTCCAGCTGTACAACCTGTCACAGGGGCTTCACCGGCTGCAACAGCAGCGGCAAATCCATCACATCCAGGGTATCCGCAGGCACCACAGTTTGCGCTGGGAAGAACTTCCCGAACTCGCTCTACAGTTGGATCCACTGGAACATGGAAGAATTTCTTGAAAAATCCCAAGAGAACTCCCAATACAAAGGCGAGACCAAAGGAAACGCCCAGTGTAATCAATACAGTATTCATTTCGTCTCCTTTATTTAATCAGTCCTGCAAATCCACCGAATGCCATGGACAAAAGACCTGCCGCCACAAAGAGAACAGGTGTTCCCTTCAGGAAGTTTGGCACGGGTGCAATCTTGATGCGCTGACGAATGCCAGACATCAATGTCATGGCAAGAAGGAAGCCTCCGGCAGTTCCCAGTGCGTAGACAATAGACTCCACAAAGTTGTATTCCTTGCTGATGCAGTTCAAGGTAACGGCAAGAATGGCACAGTTTGTTGTAATCAAGGCCAGGTACACACCCATGGAGCTGTAAAGGGCTGGAGCTGATTTCTTCAGGTAGAATTCCACCAACTGAACCAAGCTGGCAATCACCAGAATAAAGACCAAGGTTTGGAGGAAGGTGAGCCCCAAGGGAGCCAGCACAAAGTGATACAAGGGATAGGTGGCTACTGTTGCCAAAACCATAACAAATGACGTGGCGATACCCATACCAATAGCCTTGCCAGTATCCGAGGTCATACCGATAAAGGGGCAGAGGGCCAAGAACTGAATCAAAACCACGTTGTCAATCAACATGGATGAAAGAAAGATTTTAAGATATTCGTTCATTATGCTGCTCCTTCAGTTTTTTTAGAGGTGAGCTTTTTAAGTCCGAAGTTCAATGAGATGAAGATGGCGAATACAAAGAACCCTCCTGGCGCATTGGAGAAAAAACCAATGCGGTAGGCTTCAGGAATTACTTCCATTCCCAGGAAAGTGCCACCCCCTAAAAGTTCACGAACGATGGAAATGCCACAGAGAACCCACAGGTATCCCATGCCCATTCCCAGTGCGTCAAAGGCAGCTTCTACAACAGTCCTCTTTGACGCAAATGACTCAACACGTCCCATGATGATACAGTTTACTACAATCAGGGGAATAAACACGCCCAAAGACTTTGCCAATGCTGGCACATAGGCCTGCATCAACAGGTCCACAATGGTAACGAAGGTTGCAATTACGATAATAAATACCGGAATACGAATTGAATCCGGAATCAATTTGCGGAACAGGCTGATGATGACCTCGCTCATCAACAGAACGAAGGTCATGGCCAAGCCCATTCCCAAACCGTTGCTAAAGCTGGTGGTAACGGCCAGTGAGGAACAAAGACCAATCATCAGCACCAGCAGGGGGTTTTCCTTTACAAGCCCGTTGGTAAAAATACTCCAATAATTTTTCATACTGGTCCTACTCCTCCAAATAATTTTCGTTCAGCTGGTAGCCACTGTGGTCAATGGAATCCAGACCAAGTCCCTTGGCGGACAGCATATTTACTGCCTCTACAGCTCCAACCCTCACCATATCTGCAATGCAGTCAGCAGTGATGGTGGCTCCTGTCATGGCATCGTAGTCACCATTGGTGCTAAGAAGAGAATCTGTAGCGGCTTTTCCTGTAAACTGGCTGTAGAAATCCTCTTCCAGTGCCAGCTGTCCAATCTGAGGTGAGTCATTGAGCTCCAAGATTCGGGAGCAGATGATGTTTCCATCAGTTCCAACGGCAGTTAATACAACACCGCCATCCTTGTAGGTTTGACCACGCATTGCAACCAGGGCTGCAATGGTTTCTCCGTTGGAGGTAACATAGGCCTTCTTTTCCACGAGCATATTGCGAATAATGTCGTTGATTCCCTCTGTTACTTCTTCAAAGGCAACATTTTCGTATCCCAATGTCTGGCACACCTCCTGGCAAGCCTCTTCGTAGGAGAAGGGTGTTGCCGGGGCAGCAATGACAGGAGCTTCACCAGTTCCTGCCAGTCCACCGTAGTTTGCAGCCAGGTATTCGCCCGCAACGTAGGTGGCATATTTGATGAGCTGGGCAACACCCTTTGTGGTGATTGTTGCACCAGAAATCATGGCTACGTCTTCTCCTGCACTGAAGGGGTCGTCGATTGACTTTCCGGAGAACTGACCGGCAAAATCCGGCTCGGCGGCTCTCTGGCCAAAGCCAGGGGTATCGGTAAGACTTAAGAACTGGATTCCAGTAATGGTTCGGTTAAGGGTTAGACCTATAAGTATTTCTGCCTTGTCATAGGTTGGTCCGTTGGCCTGGACCACAGCGCCTACAACCTGATTTCCAGATTTTGCAAGGAAGAGATTTGTCACCTTGACGGAGGATTCCAGGTCGGGAGTAAAGCCGGGGGCTGGTTCAAAACCATCGGCCTCCGGGAAGACCACTGCCAAACCATCATTCAACTCCCGTTCCTTGGCGGCGGCTATGGCTGGTTCTGTAACCAGGTTTACCAAGGACAAGCATACACAGGCAACGCTGGCAAAGAGAGCCAATGCAAGGCCGAGTTTTAGCATTTCTTTCATCTTGCACCTGCCTTTTTGCCCTTGTATCCATACTTTGCAGGAATAATCTTGTTCAAGAAGGGGGTGAGGGCATTCATAATCAGGATACTAAACATAACACCTTCTGGATAGCCGCCAAACTGACGGATAAGGAAGGTAATCAGACCAGCTCCAGCACCAAAAATCAGGCGACCAGTCTTTGTAACAGGGGCTGTGGCGTAGTCTGTTGTCATAAAAACAGCACCAAAGAGCAAGCCGCCGGACATCAGGGCCAGCCCGGGAGGGGTTCCTGCAAGGGCAGAGCAAGCCACCGTCACCACAATCATGGCGACAGGAGCCCTCCAGTCGATGATTTTTGTCACCAGCAGGAAGATGAAGGCGATGAGAATCAGCAGGGTACTGGTCTCGCCGATACATCCCGCCCGTGTTCCCAAGATGAAGGGAAGGTAGGACTCGGTGATGGTGCTTGTGTTCTCTATGGCTACATTCTCCATGATGGAAGCTCCGGTAGAGGTGTCGAATCCCTTCATGGTGCTCAGGATGGTTGCACCAGTCACCGTGTCAAAGGGTAGTGTCCAGGTGGACATGGCCACAGGAAAGCTGGTGAACAGGAAGGCTCGTCCGGTGAGAGCGGGATTGAACACGTTTGCCCCGATTCCTCCGAAGAAGCCCTTTGCCACCACGATGGCAAAGAGGGCTCCCAGAACGGTCATCCAAACCGGGGTTGCAGGGGGCAGGACCAGCGCCAGCATGATTCCTGTTACAACGGCAGACAAGTCCTTGATTCGTACTGTCTGCTTGGTGAGCTTCTGGAACAGCATCTCAAAGATGACTGTGGAAGCTACGGAAGCAATCAATGTCACCAGGGCAGGTACTCCAAATACCACCACTCCACAGATGCAGAGGGGCAGCAATGCGATGATGACAAGGAGCATGATATTCTGTGTGGTTCTCCGGGAGGATACGTGGGGTCCTGGGGAGAGATAAATTTCATTTACATCGGATGGACTAGCCATTGCTCTTCTCCTTTTCGGCCTTTGCCTTTTCTTTTGCCATCTGCTCCCTTACAACAGCCTTTCCCACCTTGAACCTCTGTACAAGGCGAATGTGGGAGGGACAGACATAGGAGCAGGTTCCACACTCTACACAGTCCATGAGACCATAGCGTTTTGCCTCCGTGTAATCATCAGCAGCCATGGAACGAACCATCAAAACTGGTGAAAGTCGGTATGGACAGTAGGAAATGCAGCTTCCGCAACCAATGCAGGGGTCTTCTTCTACCAAGAAGGTTTCTTTTGCAGTAAGGAAGAGAACACCAGAGGTGGTTTTGGAAACAGGGAAGTTGGCATTTGTCATGGCCATTCCCATCATAGGACCGCCAGAAATAATCTTGGCAACATTGTCCTTTAGGGTAATTGTTTCTGGAATCAGGTCTCCAACCACAGTTCCAATGGGAACACAGAGGTTGCGTGGTGTCTCACAAGCCAGTCCAGAGATGGTCACAGTACGCTCAATGACAGGTTTTCCTTCGCGGAAGGCATCTGAGATGGAGCAGAGGGTGGTCACGTTGCTGATACAACATCCCACATCTGCAGGAAGTCCACCAGCAGGAATCTCCCTGTTTAAAGCCGCCATTGTAACACTTTTTTCTCCACCCTGGGGATACTTTGTCTTGCAGAGACAGATGGAAATGGGGCAACCGTGGAGATTGTTCTCGATAGCCTTCTGGAGGGTGTCGCACAGCTGCTTCTTGTTATCCTCCAAAACGATGATTCCCTTCTGCGCTCCGGTAATCTTCATGGCGATGGCAAGACCGTCAACAAACCGATCCGGGGTTTCTGCCATGGCGCGATAATCTACAGTCAAGTAGGGCTCGCACTCTGCGGCATTGGCTAAAACGTACTCAATGGTTTTGCCAGCAGGGGGATTGAACTTGATATGGGTGGGGAATCCGGCTCCTCCCATTCCTACAATACCTGCATCTCGAATGCGAGCCAAGGCTTCTTCCTTGCTGCACTTGAAAGGATCGAGAGGGGGCATAAATTCTGTTCGGTCTGAGTCATCAGATTGAATAACGATACAGGGTACTTCAATGTTCCCTGAAACCATACGGGTTTCAATTTTTTTTACTGTTCCTGCAATTGAGGCATGAACAGGCACAGACATTGGACTCTCGCCGCTGGCAATTTTTTGCCCTCGAGCCACACTGTCCCCCACTTTTACACAGGGAGTGTTAGGCGCTCCTCCTTGTGTAACTGGAATTGAAACAGTTTTTGTAGAGGGACCGACAGCTTCGAGTTTTTTCTCTTCTGTCAGTTCTTTGAACTCTGGCGGATGGATTCCGCCCTTGAATGTGTTGGTCTTCATATTTTGCATTTTAAAATAGAATAAAATAGAGGTCAAGCTATTATTATAACATTATTGTAAGTTTTTTATAGATAAATTTAATGTAAATAAAAAGCAAAAATCTGGAAATACTTGCCGAGTGAATTTATTCATTTTAAACGCAGCCAAGAAGAAAACAGTGGTCTTGCCTGGAGAGGTTTTCAGGGCAACTTGCGTCGAGGGTTTTTCCGTGATATAGTGGGAAAAGATTGGATATGGGGAGGTTTCTATGATGTACAATTACATGACCCTGAACGACGGGACAGGAATAGCCCATTCAGAAATAATAGAAAAGAACGGAGTCGAAGAGGTAAGGGTTCATTTTGAACAACCTGTTGAGGGAGGATTCAATTGGGCAGAATGTTGGCTTCCATCATATTCTTGGACAGAAAGAAATGGTTTTTCCCAAGCCCAACTGAATTATTTTCAGGAATTCCTGGAAAGTACCGCCCACATTATTATCCAGCTAGCACGGAACGGGGGATTCGACAATGCCGCAGGTTTTTAGAATTGGTGGCTATGTCGTTTTCATTTGGTATGCGGAGTCAAATCCTCTAGAACCGATTCACGTTCATGTTTGTGAAGGGATTCCTTCGGAAAACGCAACAAAGATATGGATTACAAAGGAATTGAAAACCCTTCCTGCCCATAACAAGTCAAATATTCCTAGTCACAAACTCAATTACATTATGAAAACGATAGAAGCCCGTGCTTTTGAAATAGTGGCTCTGTGGAAGGAGTATTTTGGAGAAGTGAAATTCTACTGTTGATTGGTCTTGCTTGGAGAGGTTTTCAGGGCAACTTGCGTCGAGGGTTTTTCCGTGATATAGTGGGAAAAGATTTTTTTATACGAGGCTAAAATCATGGCTATTAACTGCGGTATTGTGGGGCTGCCCAACGTGGGTAAGTCCACCATTTTTTCTGCGCTGACCGCCGCCCCCGCCGAGGCGGCTAACTATCCCTTCTGTACGATAAATCCCAACGTGGGCATTGTGGACCTGCCGGACTCCCGGCTGGACTTCCTCTCGCAAAAATTCCAGACCAAGCGTCAGGTTCCCGCCACGGTGGAATTCGTGGACATTGCTGGTCTGGTAAAGGGAGCCTCCAAGGGTGAGGGGCTGGGCAACCAGTTTTTGGCCCATATCCGGGAGGTGGGCGTGATTGCCCATGTGGTGCGCTGCTTTGAGAACGAGGACATCGTCCACGTGAGCAACAGGATTGACCCGGCGGACGACAT
>JAGBFT010000122.1 GCA_017936345.1 Spirochaetaceae bacterium | reverse complement strand
GCGCCAGGAAGAGGTTGGCGTAGCCCTCGCAGACAGCCCTTCTTGTCTTGAGAATGGAGACCAGGTCTTGCCGGGGAACGGAATTGTTCCAGTAGTTTGCGTCGTCGTAGAACAGGAGGAGGGCGGTGACATCGTGGGCAAGCTTCGCCTGGAGGAACTTGTCCTTGGTGTGGCTGGAAATTTCGGAGCAAACCTGCCTGATGTAGTCTTGGGGAGCGGTGCGTCTGACAGAATCAAGCCGCTGGTTGTTTACAATGTCCACCGCCTTTTGCTCAGGCTTGTTGGTGCGGTAGGCGGCTGAAGCAGTGTATGATGCCGGGCGGGAATAGGTTGTCGCCCAGAACTGCACTGTGGCAAGACCTGTGAGGGCCACCAGCATGACCAGCCGCTTGACATAAAAGAATTTTTTCATGGATTTCCTCCTGTTTTGTCCAGTGTAGCACAAGAGGTTGCCCAAAAGGTCGCCTTTTTGGCGACTTTTGGGGGAGAAGTCGCCTTCTAGTCGGTCAAGTGCAAATCCAAGGTGTAGGTTTTGACCGAGATTGAGGGGATTAGTAGGGAATGGTTCTTACCAGCCATTTCTTGAAATGTATGCCACTTCTACTATCCGTAAAGTTGGGATAGTGATGGTCGTTGTAGTGTATCTGCAAATCTATGAGGTTTGGTGATTTAAATTTCAATTGCTCAGCTCGGATGGAATTTGCAGGAATCCTAAAGACGTGGAGTTCTCTTTTGTTAATGTCAACAAGTGTCAGCCACCACTCCTGAGACAAAAGCTTCTTGTTTGGATTTGCCCAGTATTTAGGGACACCATTGTTCAGTTTAGCCTTCGTAAAATCGTTATGGTTGTGGGGGAGATTGATTCCATTTTTGCGGCAGATAGTATAAATCTCGGACTTGTCCAAGTCGTTTTCATCCTTGTCCTTTGGCATAAATGGAACATCTGGTATGGTGACTGGAATTTCCGCTGAAATGTGAATGTTCATGTTTTGGATGGCTGCATTAAAATCTTCTACTGGATATTTAGGAACAAAATGCTTCTTCAACAAGTCGTAAAGAAGGATTTCGTTAATCTGTGCTTGTATCTCCTTGACATTTTTCTTCTTTCCACCCTGCTCTGTGATGAAGGTGGAGATGGCTTCCTCATTGAAGTTGTTTTTAGTGAACATGTCTATAAACTTAATGCCGTCAGGATTATTTCTCTCAAAGTCTACAATCACACAGGACTGGTCCGAATCATCCTTGGCGAAATCGTAGGAATACAGGTAGATGTTATCGCAAACCAGTATACCAATTTTGACTTTCATTTGCTTTAGGTAGGTAAAAAGTTGTTCTTGCCACTTCTTGTCCAGCGGCTGATGTTGCTTTAGCTCCACAATACAGATATCCTTGTTGTCTTTCCGCAGTAATATGTCGATTTTGATGGGGTTGCCTGTTGCATAGGCAACATGTTTCTGCGCCTCAATGTTACCATCTATCACCTTGTACCCGAGAATTTCAGAAGAAATTGTTTCCCAGTCCTTCTGTATAACCGTCTCAAGTGACTTGCGATCTTTTTGATAAAAATCTACCACCTTGTTCCACTTCTCCGTTGAGTCCATTTTCAATCCTCCTTTTGTTTTTCCACCTTTCGGTGTGTTTGGCCACAGATACTCCCTGTAGTCGCACTCATAGTCACTGCACTCGTACAGGAGTTTGGGGTTTGGTGAAATCTTTAGCTCACCTCCACATTTGGGACAGGTACCACAGTCATCCATCTTCCTTTCTCCTCCTTATCCAGTTCCAGCGACTGTCAGCTACACATTATATCATGTAATTTTTTCACTGGAAAGCAGGATAAAACATTGATATAACGATTTTTATCCTGACTCTCCTGTTGATAGATACAGTATACTCGATTGGTCGCTTAAAAAGTCGCCTTTTTGGCGACTTTTGAGGGAGAAGCCAGCCACTAGTCGGTCAAGTGCAAATCCAAGGTGTAGGTCTTGACGGAGATTGAGGGGATTAGTAGGGGATGGTTTTTACCAGCCATTGTTTGAAATGTATGCCACTTCTGCTATCCGTAAAGTTGGGATGGTGATGGTCGTTGTAGTGTATCTGTATGTCGATTTGGTAAGACTTGTCAGTTCTTGCTATAACCTCATTGCTTTTTATTGCTCCTGCAGGTATCAAAAACAGATACAATTGTCTTCTGTCAATATCATTTAGAATTAGCCACCAGTCATTCTTTAGTTTATCGAAGGGAGGATTTGCCCAGTATTTATTATTTCCTGTGTGTCCTTGATTTTGCGACGCAAATGTACAGTTATTCCGATTTATTGGGATTCCCTTATCCAAACACAGCTGAATTGCCATTGATTTGTTAATTTCCCTACGAACATTTTTTGACTTATTCCACTTCTCAGTTGAGTCCATTTTCAATCCTCCTTTTGCTTTTCCATCCTTGGGGATGCCTGCCCACATATATTTCCTGTAGTCGCACTCATAGTCACTGCACTCGTACAGGAGTTTGGGGTTTGGTGAAATCTTTAGCTCACCTCCACATTTGGGACAGGTACCACAGTTATCATCCATTTTTCCCTCCTCCATCCTTGCCCTCCCCACGCCAGCCCCAAGACGAGGTCGGTGTGGTGGAAGCGCCGCTCAAGGCAACTCCCTACCGAAAGTGGTAGTTGCCACCAAATGTCATGTCATAGGTAAAATGCCCGATAAAGCCCAGTCCAGCCATGGCCCAGTTCAGGGAGAACTTGTCGTTCACCTTGAAGTTCAGGCCGTACTCCATCAGAATTTGAAAGCCGGCCTTGGTGGTTTTGGTGTCCGGGAGGTCCACCTTCACTCCCATCTGCTCATATTGGGCGAAGCTCTGCTTGTAGGCGGAGCTGTAGCTCAGGCTTGCAGTTCTGATTGGGATACCGAAGCCCAGACCGGCGTAGGTTGCCACCCGGTCTCCCCAGGCGGGCCCGGTGTTTCCGAAAAGCCCCGCCCAGTCGGCAAAGCTGAAGTTGAACTTTGCCAGCACACCGGGACGAATCTCGCTGCCGCTAATTGCGCCCCAAGTGTAATCGAATTTGCCCCACTTCATGGCCAGCTGGAACTCAAAGGCCAGCTTGTCCACCAGGGAACTGCTGTGTCCCCGGAAGGGAGTGATGCCAACCACCGGAGTCAGAGCGAAGGCATTAAACCTTGTCTTATGACTTAGTGTGGTATAGGTGCTGTCCCAATTTGGTATTCGCTGGCTTATATCCGCACCAATCTGTGGTGTCAATTAACACACATGATTTTATGGCATTATAATACATTATTATATCGACTATATTGCTTTAAATCCACAATAAACATCTTATAATAATGTTAATAAAGACCTCCTTGCAAGCTATCTTATAAATAATGTCACTACAACAGACCTTCATCGCCAACCTGCGTTACTTCCGCAAGAAACGGGGACTGACCCAAAAGGACTTGTCCGTCTACCTGAACAAGGGCTACAACTACATCAACTGTATCGAAGGAGGTAACTCCTTTCCCCCGCCTGCCGTCATAGATCAGATTGCACAGGTGCTGGGCATAGACCCCGGCCAGCTCTTCCAAAAGGACAGTTCCCCAGAAAGCCTGTGCCACAATGGGAGCCAGAGGTTTTCTCAGGAAATCACCGACCGTATTATGAGCCACCTCAAGGAGGTTATTGCCCAAGAGGTGAGCCGCAGTCTGAGCCCCTAGCTCCTTCACACTATACTACACCGGCACAGGCAAAAAGTCGCTTTTTAGGCGACTTTTGCAATTTTGTGGAAAAAATGGGAGACAACAAGTATTTTCCCTCTCCAGCACGTGCTGGCCAGGTATCAGCAGGTGGGCGGCTATCCCGCACCTTGATAAATCCGGGACTTGGGATGTAATTTGAAATGAGGGAAAGAGAAGGACAGTGCTTTCAGTTTTTTAAATAAGTTCGATGCAAAACCCTATATACAAGGCTCTTGGAGTGAGCGAACCCCAACGCAAGGGCTGGGGTTCGCCTCCACCTCGGTTCTAGGCACTCTCCAGCTTTTCAATCTGCTCGGACAGCAGGGGAATCAGCTGTTTCTTTCGGGACACAATGTCCTTTAGGACAAAGATATTCTCATGGTCGGTGCGGGGAATCTCCACCACCTGCAGAAAGTTTGGCTCGGAAGAAACCAGCATGATGCTGGTAAGATTGATGATGTCTGTTACCATCAGGGCAGAGAACAGGCAGCCCCGGCTGGAGCGCACAGCCTCCAGCTCCTTGAAGAACTCATCCTTTCTATCTAGAACCTCTGCGGGAGAGCTGACTTCAATTTGGCTGACGGTAAACTTATGCCCCTTTTCATTGAATTCCTTCATGTCCTGCTTGGTGACATCCACGGCCGTGCGTCCCTTCAGGCTGCTGGAGGCGGTGATGATGTCCTGCCCCAGGGTATGGATGTCCAGGTTGGTGATGTTGGACAGGTATTCGGCTGTTTCTCTATCTTCGTTGGTGGTGGTGGCGGACTGTAGCACCAGGGTGTCGGTGAGAATGCCACACAGCAGTATGCAGGCGATTTCCCTGGGGATGGACACGTGGTACTGACGGTACAGATTGGTGACAATGGTGCAGGTGGCACCAACCGGCCGGTTGATAAAGGTGATAGGATAGCGGGTGGAAAAACTTCCCAGACGGTGGTGGTCAATCACCTCCCTAATCTTGTAGTTTTCGATTCCTTCCACGGCCTGACTCAACTCGTTGTGGTCTACAAGACAAACTTCAATGCTTGGCTCGTTCAGCAGGTCGCTTTCAGAAATGACACCGACAATGGTATTGTTGTCATCAACTACAGGGAGTGTTCCGCCGGGAGCTCGTTGCAAAAGGGGGCGCACCTTCTTGATGGTGTCATTTTCATTGAGGGGAGCCAGCTCATTGTTAGCCATGGAGGATACAGGAGATGAGTAGATGATGAGCATGGAGGTGGCGGAGGTGTCATAGGGGCTGATAAGGAGGGAAACACCATTCTTTTCTGCCAGCTCGCGAATGTTTTTTTCTGGAGTGTAGCCAGAGGTGATGATAATGGCCCGCACCCTTTCCTTTGCACAGTATTCTTGAATATCCTTCCTGTCTCCTGTGATGACGATGACAGTTTCCGGAGCATGAACTGACAGGCGTTTTTTAAAGGTTTCAAACTGGGAGCCCGCTACCAGGGTAACGCTTTTGAACATTTCGTCCTCATTAAAGGTGATAACTGGTTGGGCGGATAGGGTTTCACTTACAAGACCAATGGATGTGGTGATGGCTGCCGATTTTTCAGGATTCACAATCTTCAATACATTTTTTGCAAATGCACTGTAGTGTAGAAGAGAGACATACTGGTTGTCCTCCTTTACGACGGGAAGAACCTTTCTGTCCCGCTCTTCCATAGCATTCACAGCCTTCCACAAGGAGGTTTCACAGCGTACCGTTTCACAGTTGGGAGTCATGTAATACTCAACCTTGGGAATAAGGTCTGGAACATACTGGGGAATGGGAACAGAAAATCTGCCCAAAATATACTCTGTCTGGGGAGACAGCTTTCCTGCTCGGGCTGCCACATATTCGCTGTGGCCCATCAGTTGCTTTAGCCGGGCATAGGCGGTGGCAGAAATTATTGAATCTGAGTCGGGATTACGATGCCCGATGACGTATACTGTTTTCATTTAATCTATCTCCTCGTAGTAATTACAAAAACTACATTTTTCATAGCAGTGTATCATTATTATAATTATGTAACAAGTACAAATTGTTCACTTGTAAAAAATAGGTCAAATGCTATAGAATGATGGCGAGATGTTGAAATGCAAAAGGTAGGCTGGAGCACCTCATTGTTTTTTTGGAGGAAATTATGAACTGTATTTTTTTGGGCCCTCCAGGGGCAGGAAAGGGAACCCTTGCGGCGAAGGTTGCCACAGAGTATGACATTCCCCACATTTCCACCGGGGACATCTTCCGTGCGGCCATCAAGAACCAAACTCCACTGGGAATGAAGGTAAAGGCCATAATTGATTCGGGCGCTCTTGTAAGTGATGATTTGACAATCGAGCTGGTGAGGGATAGGTTGTCACAAGATGATGTAGCCAAGGGCTTTATCCTGGACGGCTTTCCCCGGACCATTCCCCAGGCAGAGGCACTGGAAGGAATTGCGACGGTGGATGCCGTGGTGAATTTCGACATTGCCGACGAGGGTGTGGTGGAGCGACTTTCCGGCCGCCGGGTTTGCAAGGGCTGTGGCCAGAATTTCCACGCCACCTTCATGCCACCCGCCAAGGAAGGAATCTGCGATGCCTGTGGCGGTGACCTGTTTATCCGGGATGACGACCAGGTGGAGGCCATCTCCCACCGCCTTGAGGTGTACCGCCAGCAGACGGCCCCCCTCATCGACTTCTACCGGGGCAAGGACAAGATTGTGGACATTGATGCCCGCCCCGCCACCGAGGTTGTACTGGACCAGTTCCGGGAAAAGTTCCCCAAATAAGTTTACAGCAAAACTGACAGTTTCATCCACCAATTTCCCGTGCCAGCTGTCCACAGCTTCTGGCGGGAGGTTGGTGTTGTGGATGGCACTGTGCAGGGGGATTTGCAAGGGCACTTCCCAAGGCAGAGCTCTTCTTTCATGCTGGAGCTTTGATTTTCTGCACTTTCACTTTTAACATATCTGTGTTATAATTTTGTTTATGAGCACTTGTATCGAAATTCCCCGGCTGACTGGTACGGCTGTTCCCTTGGGGGCATTGGCAACAAAGAATAGTTGTGGCATCGGTGAATATCCCGATTTGGCGGTCTTTGCAAACTTTTGCAAGAAGTCTGGTCTTTCTCTTGTTCAGCTTTTGCCGGTGAACGATACTGGTACAGAAAGTTCTCCCTATAGCGCCCTCTCGGCCTTTGCCCTCCATCCCATCTATGTCAGCATTGAGTCATTGCCCGAATTCAAGGCTGCCTCTTCTGCTGTAAAAAAACAGATGAAGGCCCTGCACCAGACTCATGATGGAGTCCCTCGCTTTAATTACTCTCAGCTACGATACGATAAACTTGACTTGTTGCGAAGGATTTATGAAGAAAATAAACAGGTTGTGATGGAATCTTGGGCCGACCCTAAATCCGACCTTAGATTTTGGTATGGACAAAATTCCTGGGTGTCTGAATATGCCGTGTTCATGGAGCTGAAAAAAGAATTTATGGAGGCTTCTTGGCGGCAATGGCCTAAGAAATACAGTTCCATGAAGGTGGAAAAAATTTTGGCCCGCTGGGAAGACAAGACCCTGCAAGAGGCCCACCTCTTCTATGTGTGGCTTCAGTGGCGTGCCTTTGAACAATTCAAGGATGCAGCCCAGCAGGTACAGGACAAGGGCATTATACTAAAGGGCGACATCCCGATTATGATGAACGAGGATTCTGCCGATGCCTGGGCTCACCCTGAGTTCTTTGATGATACCATGCGGGCTGGCTCTCCTCCTGATGGCTTCAATCCCACAGGTCAAAACTGGGGCTTTCCTGTGTATCGCTGGAAGAATTTGGCAAAAACAGATTATTCCTGGTGGAAAAGCCGCCTTGTTTGTGCCAGTCGTTTTTATCAGGCTTACCGCATAGACCACGTGCTGGGCTTTTTCCGCATTTGGGAGACCTCCAGCCGTGAGACCACTGCCATGATGGGAAAAACAGAACCCTCTTCCCCTATTACCGCCAAGGACTTGGAAAAGGCTGGTTTTGACACAGACCGAATCCGTTGGCTTTCTCAGCCCCACGTTCCCACCCGTGCCATCGAGGAGGTGAACAACAACGACTACCTTGGCACCCATGGCTACCTTCACCTCGTAATGAATCGAATTGGAGATGAGGAGCTGTGGCTGTTCAAGGAAGAAATCAAGGGTGACAGGGATATTCTTGAGAGAGAGGACCTTCCGGAGCCAGTACGTCATCGTCTGGCTGAGTTCTGGAGAAATAGAACCTTGCTGCCGTTGGGCAAGGACAATTACCTGCCGCTGTGGACCTACAAAGATACTGTGGCCTGGCAAAGTCTTTCCGAGGAGGAAAAAGCCGCCTTGGATGAGATAATCGCCGCAAGGCAAAAGAAGCAGGATGGACTGTGGGAAAGACAGGCCCGCACCCTTTTGGGAGAGCTGACTGCCGCCACTGACATGATTGCCTGCGCTGAGGACTTGGGTGCCAATCCGGAATCTGTGCCTCGGGTGCTGGATGATTTGTCTATTTTACGGCTCTGCGTTGTCCGCTGGTATCGGCAGTGGCAGGAGGCTGGGCAGCCCTTTGTGGACTTTGCCGATTATCCTGCCAAGAGTGTGGTAACCTCTTCTGTCCACGATTCCTCCACCCTGCGATTGTGGTGGCTTTCAGAGCAGGATGCTGCCGATTTTTATCGGGACTTTCCCCCTGCAGAAGGTGAGGGTGAGATTGAAGTGGGAATTTATACTCCGGAGACTGCCCGCTATCTATTGTCTCGGATTGCCCAAAGTGCCAGCAGCTTCTGCATTCATCCCATTCAGGATTTCCTTGCCTTGCAAGCGGTGTACTACAATAGCGATCCACAGCAGGAGCGGGTAAATGTTCCTGGTAGTGTGAATGAATTCAACTGGACCTACCGTCTGCCTGTGCCTGTAGAAGAATTGGTTCATAACAAGGAATTGCAGTCTGCCATCAAGGAATTGGTGGCTTTACACAAAAAATCCGGCGGCAGGGCTGCTTCAAAAAAGGGCTCTGCAAACAAATGAAAGACGGACTTGAAAAAGGAGTTTGTGTATGAAGAAATTCGAAAAGAAGGTTGATGGACTTTCGGTGTATGACGGAAAAGACTTCCGCTTTGCCCCATGGCTTTCAATAAATGAGTTCCACATCTCACGAGAAGTCCGGGATAAATGTGATTTTGACCAGGGACTCTTTGCCTCCACAGGTAACGTGATTCTTACCAATACAAAGGCAGTGCGACTCTTTGCAAAAAAACTCAATGATATGATTGCCCGGGAAATTCCTGACCCAGTGTCTGCTGGAAAACTGATGGTAAAGGCGGGACAGTTGAATGCCATGGGGCTTATAGATGAGATTTTTCACTATGTTTGCGCCATCTTCCGCCGGGATATAAATGCTTCCGTTTTTGACCAGATTTTGACACAGCTAGATGAGGAATTCGGACAGGAGGCGGTGGATGGTCTGCTTTCCGCCTTTAATGCGGAGTTCCCTCCCACTGCCGTGTATCGCAAGGAGGTGGAGATTCACGCCTACCTGCGGGAAAGTGGCTTGGATCCGGCGACTGGGGCTACACGCTCCAATAGGGCCAGCACCCTGGAAGAGCTGGTTCTTCTTCGGCTGGCCAATGAAAACCCCGCCTTCAATCCCTTTGGCATTATGTTTGGAGACGACAAGTTAAAGGCTAGCTTCCTCTACGACATTGTATGGACCCGCATCCGGGAATTTTTTGCCCAACAGCCTGGCTTTGGTCCTAATGGGGTAGATTTAATTTCTATGCTCAAGGAACCTGTGGTTTTTAGCCCCCACAGTTTAAAAGGACAGCTGGATTATATTCGCATCCACTGGAAGGACTTGTTGGGAGAGTGGCTGGTACGGCTCCTTGCCGGTATGGACATGATTAGCGAGGAGGAAAAGGCTGCATGGGCTCCTTTGAACATTGACCCCACCGCTGGAATCGACATGGAGCCCTATAGCTACGATTCATTGATGAACGAGTACGAGCGATTTAGCCCCGACAAGGACTGGATGCCCAAGGTTGTCTTGATGGCAAAGACTGTGTTGGTATGGCTGGATCAGCTTAGCCGTCAGTACAAGAAGGAGATTACCCGTCTAGACCAGATTCCAGACGAGGAGTTGGACTTGCTGGCACAGCGGGGTTTCACTGGCTTGTGGCTCATCGGTTTGTGGGAACGTTCCCACGCCAGTAAACGAATCAAGCAGATTTGTGGTAACCCGGAGGCGGCTGCTTCTGCCTACAGTCTCTACGACTACGACATTGCACAGGGCCTCGGTGGCTGGGATGCCGTGGACAATCTCCGTCGCCGCCTGTGGGCTCGTGGAATTCGGCTGGCATCTGACATGGTTCCAAACCATACTGGCATGGATTCCCATTGGGTAAACGATCGTCCCGACCTCTTTGTTCAAACAAGGGATTGTCCCTTTCCAGGCTACACCTTTAACGGGGAAAACCTTTCCCTCAACGACAGGGTTGGAGTGTACCTGGAGGATCACTACTACAACAAGAGCGACTGTGCCGTGGTGTTCAAGCGGGTGGACCATCACACGGGGGACGTTCGTTATATCTACCACGGAAACGACGGAACTGGTATGCCTTGGAACGACACGGCTCAAATCGACTTTTTGAACCCGGAGGCACGGGAGGCGGTAATGCAGGAAATCCTCCACGTGGCACGGAACTTTCCCATCATCCGCTTTGATGCCGCCATGGTTTTGGCCAAAAAACACATCCGTCGTCTATGGTATCCTCAGCCAGGCTGTGGAGGAGACATTGCCAGCCGTTCCGATTACGCTATGAGCTCGGAGGAATTTGAAAGGCGGATTCCCAACGAGTTCTGGCGGGAAGTTGTAGACAGGGTTGCCCAAGAAGTTCCCGATACACTCTTGTTGGCAGAAGCTTTCTGGATGATGGAGGGCTACTTTGTGCGAACCTTGGGAATGCACCGGGTCTACAACAGTGCCTTTATGAATATGTTGAAGCGGGAAGAAAACTTCAAGTATCGTTCCACCATCAAAAATACCATCGAATTTGACCCCCAGATTTTAAAACGCTATGTAAACTTTATGAACAACCCTGATGAGGAAACTGCGGTGGCTCAGTTTGGTAAGGATGACAAGTACTTTGGTGTTTGTACCTTGATGGTTACCATGCCTGGTTTGCCTATGTTTGGTCATGGACAGATTGAAGGCTTTACAGAAAAGTATGGAATGGAATTTACCAAGGCCTATTGGGATGAAACTCCTGACGAGGGCTTGATTCAGCGGCATCAACGGGAAATCTTCCCCCTGATGAAAAAACGGTATCTCTTTGCTGAAATCGAAAATTTCCTGTTCTATGATGTTTGGAACGAGGGACAGGTAAACGAAAATGTTTTTGCCTATTCAAACCGCTGTGGAACGGAACGGGTCGTTGTCTTCTATAACAACGTATACCAACAGGCTTCTGGTTGGATTAAGGAATCCTGCAGGTATGCGGTAAAGACAGGTAACGGCGACGAGATTCGTATGGAGACACGTTCCATTGGTCATGCTTTGGGCTTAAATCCAGATTACAGAAACTACTGTATCTTCCGTGAACAGCGGAGTGGCCTGTGGTTTATCCGCTCTGCCGCCGACATCTGCCACCACGGTCTGTTCCTCCAGCTCAATGGATTTGAAACCCAGATAATGATGGACATTTCCCAGGTAACTGACGACGAGACTGGAAAGTACAGAATCCTATGTGAAACATTGGCAGGTCGCGGTGTTTCTGACATTGAGACTGCCCTGCGAGAAATTTTCTTGAAGGAGCTGTATGCTGCATTTGCCGCCGTAATTTCTCCAGAGTTTATTAAAACCATGGCAATTTTTGGCATGACTCCAGTTCAATTGGCCAACTACCAGAAGAGTGCCGGGGTAAAGCTTCCTTCCGTAGCTTCCATTGTAAAAGCACTGGAAGAACCAATGAAACGGTGGTTTGCTGTTGCAGATGAATTCATCGAGGGCAATTACGGCGCTTCAAAGATTATAGATAGGAAGAAGTGCGGGAAGATAAGCTCTACAGATAAACTGTGGTCAACCTTTAGAAGGGACTTTACCCAGCTTTTGAAAGCCTTTGAGCAGGGACAGAGGCTTGTGGCAACCTCTTCTGCAAGGTCAAGCAAGAGGGTAACTCCAACCCAGATTTCCGCCTCCAAGTTTGAAGTGGGGCTTTGTTGTGGCTTGATGGAGCGACCTGCTGCAACACAGATGTTGGCAGGTATGGCTGTGGCCAGCTCCCTGCAATCTGTAATTGGAAGTAAAGCTAGCGCTTCCCAGGGTGCTGCCCTCATTTCACTGTGGGGTCTGGAACGAAAGCTGCAGGACTTGCTGCTGAATGAGGGTGTTCCTGTGGCTGCCACTGCCAGTCCACTTAAAACCATTGTCACAACCTTGCCCTTCTGCGACCTGTTGTCAAAGCTAAGGCCAGATGTCAGCAAGACAGGCGAGTCTGCTGTCAGGGCAACTGAAACTGCCGGGCTTAGGATTGACGCCAAGACCGTAAAGGCAGTGGCAGGCATTATGGTAGATACCATTGTCAAGTGTAAGGATGCGGGGGCTGTAGCTGGAATCAATTCCTTTGACAATGTGCTTTGGTTTAACCAGGAGCTTATGAGTGAGGCTCTATGGTATGCAGTGGCTGTTCCTGCCTTCATTGGTGGTGGACTTTCGGATGCAGCCAGTTCTGGACTTGAGTCTGTATCAAAGACCTTGGCTACAGCTCAAAAGAAGAGTCAGTATCGTGCTGATGAACTTTGCCGCCTTTTACCCTCGCCCTTGGCAAGGGAATCAAAGGTCACCAAAACCGGGGCTAAAAAGACTGGTAAAACTGAGAAAAAGGGGAAGAGGACTTCTGCAAGGAAGTCAACTAAAACGTAGATGAGATTTTATCTGTTTTTCAGTAGGATTATGACAACGCTTCTCGTATTCGCTATTATGCTGGTATTAGGAGCTTGTCTGCAAAAAAAGGTAACAAGTATGGACACAAAGAATTTTTCTCCCACCGCCGCCAAGGCTGGTACAATTCATGATGGAGACTATAAAAGTATTTATCTTGCGGGCGGCTGCTTTTGGGGTGTTGAGCAGTATTTTGCCCTGGTTCCAGGGGTTGTGGATGCCGTCTCAGGCTATGCCCAGGGGCACGTAAAAAATCCCAGCTACGAAGAGGTTTGTACTGGTACTACTGGCCACACAGAAACAGTGCGGGTTACATACAACCCGGGCAAGGTGAGTTTGGGTCACCTGTTGGAATTGTATTTTGAAATTATCGACCCTTACAGCCTTAACAAGCAGGGAAACGATCGTGGCCCCCAGTATAGAACTGGTATTTATTACACTACAGAAGAAGACGGTCAAATTGCCCTGAGCTTTGTGGCGGCAAGGCAGGCTGACACAGATAAAAAAATTGTGGTGGAAGTAGAAGCTCTCACCGATTTTTGGGGTGCAGAGGATTATCACCAAGACTATCTTGAAAAAAATCCCTTTGGTTATTGTCACATTGAGCGGGACAAGTTTCGTAAGGCCGTCACATCGGTGGACACCAGTCTGCTGCCCAACCTAAATGCTGGTTCCAGCGGAGCTGGCTCTGGAGAAAGTGATGCTGAGGCTAGTGGCTCTGTTGGGAGCCACTTTGAATCCCTTGAGGCCGGTCGCTACACTCGACCCAGTGATGATGTGTTGAGGGAACAATTGACAGACCTCCAATACATGGTGGCGGTGGAATCTGCTACAGAGCGCCCCTTTATGAATGAATTTTGGGACAGCCACCAGGTGGGACTTTACGTAGACATTGCCACTGGAGAGCCACTTTTCCTTTCAACTGATAAGTTTGACTCTGGTTGTGGCTGGCCCAGTTTTACAAAACCCATTGCCCCTGAACTGGTGCGGGAACTGGTGGACACTAGCTATGGAATGGTACGTACAGAAGTTCGTAGCCGCAGTGGAGACATTCATCTAGGACACGTGTTTGACGATGGGCCCCTTGCTACAGGTGGTTTACGGTACTGTATTAACAGCGCTTCCCTGCGATTTATACCAAAGGCTCAAATGGAGGAGGAGGGATACGGAGACCTGGTTCCTTTGTTGCCATAATGGCAATGATTTATGAGCGAAAGGATGGGATAATTCCGGGACGACGATACCTTCTGTGCTGTTCTTCAGGAGTTTTTTGGATTGCAATGACAAAATCAGCCCAAAGTCTGTCAGAATAGGCAATATGGTTGACAATCCAGTCCAAGAGGAACTGGTATAGCTCCTGCCCCTTGACCTGATTTCCGCTGGCAATTTGTGGAACCTTGGCGGCAAGCTGAGCGATAAAGTTTTCATGCTCTTCCTTATGCTTACTGTAGCCGGGGAACTGGTAGGATTCCATTAAAATTTCTTCTGATAAAAAATGGTCGTGAGTGTAATCTGCCAATTTTTTTAAACAACGACCTACTTTCAACGAGTAGTCCGCAGGATGCCCTGTCGTCACATCATAAAATTCGTTTATGATTGACAAAAGCTTGCGATGCTGCATATCAATCTCATCTACACCTATGCAGTAAGCATCATCCCATTCAACTTTTTCCACGGATAAACTCCATTCAAACAACTATCCAATATATAACTTTTATTATGCGTTGATATTATAATCAAAATCAAAAAAAAAACAACAGGTTTAGAATATGTACAGAATCATGTGGCACTTGCTGCAAGTCTTGCAACAAAGTCTATTTTTTCGTACTCTTTTGTACATGAGTAATTCTTCCCAATCCTTTGATAATGCCCTGTATATTTTGGATTCTTATGGTCTTATTTATCGTGCTTATTATGCCCTTATTAGTCGTCCCCTTATCAATAGTGAGGGAGAAAATGTTTCCGCAGTCTTTGGTTTTTTTCGAAATTTAAAGGCTGTGCTGGATAAATATCATCCAAGGGCCTTGGTGGCAGCCTTTGACCCCAAGGGACCCACTTTTAGACATCAGATGTACGAGCAGTACAAGGCAACCCGACAAAAAACTCCAGAAGATTTACATGCCCAGGTGCCAATGATAGAAGAAATTCTTGTGGCTCTTGGTGTACCCGTGCTGCGTCAAGATGGGTTTGAAGCAGACGATGTGATTGCAACCCTGTCAAAAAAATGTTGTCAGCAAGGGCGTCCTTGTAGAATTCTTTCCGCTGATAAGGACTTGATGCAGTTGGTGGATTGTACTACCCAGATTCTCAAGCCAGATAAAAGTGGTGGTTGGGAAGTAGTTGGTGCCAATGGGGTTGAAGCCGAATGGGGTGTTCCCCCGGAAGGAATGCTTGATTTGCTTTCCCTCATTGGAGATTCAGCTGACAATGTGCCTGGAGTATCAGGTGTTGGAATAAAAACTGCCCTTAAACTTTTAAATGAGTACGGTAGCTTGGATGGAATTTATGAGAGGGCAGATGAAATTAAGGGGGCAATTGGAAATAAAATTCGGGAAGGAAAAGATGCCGCTTATTTTTCTAAAGAACTCATTGCCCTTCGCTATGATGTTCCCCTGGAAGTTGATTTTGACTCTTTTTCTACCCAAAATTTGAATTACAATGAGGCTGCCAGTCTCCTTATGAAATATGGGACTCCTGCTGTGGCTAGGCAGTACGCCACAACTACTGTAGAAAAAGATGGGGCAATTCCTGTGGTTGCCCCATTGCAAGATAATGCTGGCAGTAATGAACAAGGTGAAGGGGGCGATTTAATTCCGGACTCTGTTGTTGTTCGCAAAAATACGGGAAGTTATCGTCCTGTGATGGATGAAGGAGAGCTTGCAAACCTTATTGATGAGGTGCTTGCCAGTAAGGAAAAGCTTGTGGCCTTTGACTGCGAAACAGATGGCCTTAACCCCCTTGTTGCAGCTCTGGTGGGATTTTCCCTTTCCAAGGAGGCGGGGCATGGTTTTTATGTTCCCCTGATTTGTGGAGATGGACTTTTAGCAGGAAATCTTGTTAGTAAGGCCGCTGCCATCAGTCAACTGGAGCGAATCTTTAGCAACAAAGAATGTACTGTCATTATGCACAATGGGAAATTTGACTATCAGGTACTTTGTTGCAATGGATTACCCCGCCCCCAATGCTTGATTTGGGATACTATGGTGGCAGCATGGCTTTTGGATCCGGAACGTAACTCCTATTCTTTGGAGTCTCTTGCATCGGGAAAATTGGGGCTGGAAACCATTTCCTTTGATTCCATTGTGCCAAAGGGCTCTACCTTTGCAGATGTAACCTTAGAGCAGGCTGTTCCCTATGCCAGCGAGGATGCGGATCTTACCTGGCAACTATATCAGCTTTTTAAGCCCGCCTTGGAGCAAACAAACCTTCTAAAGCTCTTTTTGGAGCTAGAAATGCCTGTGTTGCCTGTATTGGCAGAAATGGAATTACAAGGAATTCACCTGGAAAAAAAGGAACTGGAAGACTACGGTGTTGAGTTGGCCAGGGAAATTACGGGAATTCAGAGTGAAATTCACGAGATTGTAGGCCATGAATTTAATATTGCCTCTACAAAGCAATTGCAACAGGTGCTTTTTGAGGAGCGGGGGCTTCCAACTGGTAAAAAAACAAAGAGCGGTTATTCCACAGACACTAGTGTTTTGGAAACCTTGGCGGCCCTGGATGTAGTTCCCCGAAAAATTCTTGAATACAGGGCCAAGGCAAAGCTTCTTTCCACCTATGTGGAAACCTTGCCACGAATGGTAGATGAAAATAGTCGTATTCACACAAGCTTTGTGCAGACAGGTACAGCCACAGGCCGCCTTTCTAGTAGAGACCCGAACCTCCAGAACATTCCAGTGCGGGATGAAGATGGCCGCCGCATTCGTTCTGCATTTACCGCCAGTGGGGGAAGGGTGCTGATTTCCGCTGACTACTCCCAAATCGAATTGGTGCTTTTGGCACATTTGTCCCATGACGCTGGGTTATGTTCTGCCTTTACCAGTGGAATTGATGTCCACAAGGCTACGGCGGCCCTGATTTTTGGTGTGGAGGCGGCTGATGTGACAGCAGAAATGAGGCGTGTTGCAAAAACCATTAACTTTGGGGTTATGTACGGTATGAGTGCCTTCCGCCTTGCCAATGAGCTTTCCATTCCCAGGGGGCAGGCTCAAAGCTTTATAGAAAAATACTTTGCCACTTATTCTGGTATCAGTCAGTTTAAGGAGAAAATGGTTTCCCTTGCAGAAGCCAAGGGCTATGTAGAGACAATTATGGGACGACGACGTTATATCCGGGCAATCAATAGTCGTAACAAGATGGAAAAGGCGGGGGCCGAGCGCATTGCAATAAACACTCCCATTCAAGGGTCTGCCGCAGATATTGTTAAAGCGGCAATGCTGAGGGTATGTGATGTGCTGAAAAAAGAAGGTTGTGGAGCCAAACTTCTGCTGCAAGTCCACGATGAATTGATTTTTGAGTGTCCTGAACAAGAGGCTCCCGCCGCCGTCCGCCTAATAGAACAGGCTATGGAGTCGGTAGTTCAATTGGATGTGCCACTAAGGGTTTCTGTAGAGGTTGGGCCACGGTGGGGAGATTTCCATTGATGGTGGACTGGGAAAATAGACGGCTACCGGTTGTTTGTGTGACAGGTCCCATGGCGGCAGGAAAAAATCTTGCCTCAGATATCCTTGCGTCTAGGGGCTGGGCCTGTGTAGATGCTGATAGGGTGGCTCACCAAGCCTTGGACCTGGTAAAAGATGAAATCGTGGCTCTTCACCAGAAAAAGGCTCTAAGCCTGGGAATCCAATTGGTGAATGAAGATGGAAGTTTAAATCGAAGGGGCATTGGGGCCTTGGTTTTTAACGACCCGGTGGCTCTCTCTGAACACGAAGCCTTGATTCATCCCAAGATAGAGGAGCTTTTGGAAGACTTTGTGGCTGCCCATCCCAACGAGCCTGTGGTGTTGAATGCCACTGTACTGTATAAGGTTTCCATAGTTAAAAGATGTTCCGCAATCCTTTTTATAGATGCTCCTAAAATAATTCGATACTTTAGGGCGCGTCGCAGAGATGGCATGGTTCCAGCTCAAATTTTGGCAAGATTTCGTTCTCAATCTGGTATCTTTGCTAAATATAAAATTTCAAATGCCGATACATACAGGGTATGGAACATATTCCGTCCATACGTTTTGGAACGAAAACTAGAAAGGATTTTGACAGTATGGAACAAAAGAAAATATTATGGATTATTGCAAGTGTAGGAGTTTTTCTCTTGGTTGTAATGGGTGCAGCTCTCATTATCAATCGTCCTGCCCAGGGAGTGGAGCCTTCCTTGGCGTCTCTTCACGCACCTAATGACACATGGGTTTTACCTCCTACAAATAATCCTGTTGTACAACCTGCAGATTCCCTTCAAAATCAGAATCCGGCTGTGGTAGAACCTGTTGCAGGAAGCGAAACTCCTGTTGCAACTACAAATGATGAAAATATCCTTGATTCTATGACTGTGTATTCTGGTACAACTAATGTCTATGGCTCCAATGGAACTACCACCATCGATTTGAATAGCATTAAGGAAGCCATTCAGCAAGCTACTGTAACTGCCACCAATCAGGCTGGAGTTGAGGCTGTAGCTGCTGCCAAGCCAGAAGCTACGGCAAAGGCTACCTCCGACGAAGCTGTAAAATCTGTTGCAAAACCTGCTACAAAGCCAGAGTCAAAGCCTGCTGCAACAAGCTCAAAGGCAAGTGCAAAACCTGCTGCTACTTCCAGCAAGGTGGTGGATCAGTATTGGGTACAGGTTGCTTCTGTTACTAATAAGCGAAATGCAGACAATGCCAAGGCTGCTCTAGCTGCCAATAAAATCGAAAGCGAGATTTTTACGCACAAGGCTGATAATGGGCAGATTTACTATCGTCTAAGGGTTGGACCCTATACCACGAAGACCGAAGCTGAGTATTGGAAGGGACGTATTGTACTGATTGAAGAATTTGCTGATATAGAAAGCTACATTACCAATACTTCTGCCAAGGCTCAGTAAAGTTTAAATACGAAAACAGTTGTTACAGCTCCAGTGCAGTTGAAACTGTGTTCATAATTTTCTCCTCTGAGACTACCCTTCACCGGGTAGTCTCTTTTTTTTAGTTTTTTTTTGAAAAAGCGTCAAAAAAGTATTTTTTTTACTAATAATAAATATGTATGAAAAAAAATCTTCTTTTAATTCTTTGTTTATGGACTTGGTGTCTTGGTTTTGTTTCCCTTGGGACAAAAGCTTTTTCCTCTCAACTTGTTTTTGGGGACAAGGTGGTGGAACAGACAACTTCTAGCCAGGGGGGCGGCGGGATGGAAATAACCATACCCTACGGCTATGTGTGGGGCTTGCCTGGTATACAGGCAAAGGTAAGTCTTCCGCTGGAAATTTATCCCTGGATTCCACCTGAGGCTAAGGATATTGCCTCTGGAATTAAGCTCCACTGGGGAAACAGATTGATATTGTACGGTGGAAACTTGAGCTTTGGGGGTCCACCTTCGCTTTTAACTTCTGCCGCCCCCACCATGACCCTAAATCCTCTGGGAGCCTTTTCTTTTCCCGCCGCTAGCCTAACGGTGGGAATGCCTGGTCTCAGTGAAGCTTCCTCGCCCTATGGTGCTGCCCTTGTGGCAAGTGTGGGGAAGGGCTTTTCCAAGGATAGGGTAAATCTATGGGTTGCGGGCTCAGAAAAGAAGAGGTTTTTTGGTGGAGTGTCAATGCCTTTTCAGTGGAAGACTGTGAGCCTGAATCTATCTTCTGCTGTGGGAGTTTGGTTTTTAGAAAACCATCTCCTTTCTTTAGAGGATAGCTGGTTTTCTAAGGAGGTGGTTTACGGGGATATTTGGCTAAAGGGGCTGGTGTTGGAGGGACGGCTTGCTTGGAATTATCTTAAATTGTACACAGGAGCCGCCTTGGTGGAGCAACCACACGGAGGATTCGGATATTGGGTAAGAACTCGTACGCTAGTTGAGTTTCCTTGGGAAAAAGTTCCACTACAGGTTTTAGCTGGAATTTATGGTGGAACTCCTAGTGTTATTACAGCAGATGGTTCCAAGGTGCGCGAAACTTTTCAGATTTATGTAAATCCTCAGTTTAGCTGGAGGATAGAACAGTGGGGAAGGGGTGGAAGGGTACAGGCCGGCATTGCCTTTGGTGTCAGCGCCAAAAATACTGCAGAATTAAGGCCTCAGCTTTTTTTTAATGGTAAGTTGAGGGGTGGCCTAAGATTTAATTTTACTGGTTGTTCGGTGGACATTACAGGGGAATGGGCAGGAATAAGATTAAACAATTTTGATTTGAAAAGGAGCTTGCGAGGCGAGGAAAAATATGGCGGCAGACTTGGTATGGTTGTCAATCAGTTGGTTCCTAATCTTATTTTGAAAATTCACGGTGCGGCTCATTACGAAAATCGTGGTGGCAAGGACAAGGATAGGATTGTGGCGGCGGGAGGTTTAAGTTGCAGACCAAGGGATGACAAAAGACGGAAGTGGATTTGTTTGATTCCAGAGTTAACTTCTTCCATGGAGGCAATGTTTTCTCCAGAAGATGGTTTTTTGTCCGCCACCACGGAGGCCAAGGCCGGCTGGAACATTCAGTTTCCCTATGTTAAGGTTGGAGCCTGGGTGGCGGTTCAGCTGAAGCACACCACCCAGTAGGCTGGCTAGAGGGTGGGCTCTACCAGGCAGGCATCCAGGTCGGCTATGATCTTGTCCTTGTTCATGTCCTTGCCGATGAACACCAGCTTGATCATGCGGTCTCCCACCCTTTCGTCCCAGTTCCGCTTGAACTCTGGATCCGCCTCCATGGTGGCCTTGATCTGGGCCTTGGTTCCTGTGGCCATCCAGTCGCCGGAGTAGCCAGCAGAAATCTGGTGGCCCGCCTGCTCCAGCACAAAGGCACTGGCATTGTCGTCACTGAGCCACATGATGCCCTTGGTGCGGATGACGGTTTTGGGCCAGTTCTGGGCAAATTCGTCCAGCTTCATGCGGTCAAAGGGCTTTCTGCGGAAGTAGACGAAGGTGCTGATGCCAAATTCTTCGGTGTGGCTATGGTGGTGGTCATGGCCACAGCTGCATTTTCCATCGTGGTCATGGTGGTGATGTCCGCACTCGCATTCTTCGTCATGGTCATGGTGGTGACCGCAGCCGCACTCCTCGTCATGGTGGTGATGGCCACAATCGCACTCGCATTCTTCGCCGTGTTCGTGGTGGTGCTTTTGTTCCTCCTCGAACTGGTTGAGGGTCTTGAGCCATCCAGCGGAAGTAAAAACTTCTTCAAAATCAAAGGAATTTGTGCCTAAAATCAGTGAAAGGTCAGCTTCTGCACGAGTTGTTTCAATAATTTTTGCCTGGGGCTGTAATACCCGTACTACCTGTCGCACCTGTTCCAGCTGTTCCGCTGTTACCAAGTCCACCTTGTTGATAAGAACAATGTTGCAGAACTCAATTTGCTGTACCAGCAGGGCTTCAATATCGTGTTCGTCCAAGCCCTTGTTCAGCAGTGAATTTCCCCCAGCAAATTCTTGTACCATGCGGGCAGCGTCTACCACTGCAACAATGGTATCCAATCTTGCAACAGCAGGAATTTCTGGTAGCTGTCCATCCTCTTCATCTTCATAATCATCTTGATAGCCAGAAAGCAAATGAATTGTTTCTGCAATGGGCTGGGGCTCACAGATGCCGCTGGCCTCAATCAGGATATAGTCGAATTTGTTTTGCTTGGTGAGGCTGACGATTTGTTCTATCAAGTCGGTTTTCAGAGAACAGCAGATGCAGCCGTTCTGGAGGGGGACGATGCTGTCCTTGTCCTCTTCCACAATGCCGGCTCCCTTTTCGATGAGGGCGGCATCGATATTCACTTCGCCTATGTCGTTGACGATGACAGCCACCTTGTAGCCAGTCTGGTTGTTCAGGATGTAGTTCATTAGGGTTGTCTTGCCCGCTCCCAGATAGCCGGTGAGCAGGGTGACGGGAATAAGTTTGTCTTTCATGTGAATATAATAGTAAAAAAATGGAAGGTGGGCAACACGGAGGAAAAACCGCTGATATTTTGTTGG
>JAGBFT010000121.1 GCA_017936345.1 Spirochaetaceae bacterium | reverse complement strand
TGGGCACAGGTGCAGAACGTGTACCAGCGCCGCATGGACTTGATTCCCAACCTGGTGGAGACAGTGAAGGGCTACGCCGCCCACGAGTCCCAGGTTTACTCAGACATTGCCGAGGCCCGCTCCAAGGTGGGCGGCGTGGTGCAGATTTCTGCCGCAGACCTGGAGGATCCTGAAAAACTCCGCCAGTTCCAGGAGGCCCAGAACAGCTTGGGCGGCGCACTCCAGCGGCTCCTTTCTGTGACAGAGAATTATCCCCAACTGAAGGCCGACCAGAATTTCCTGGCCCTGCAGGATCAGCTGGAGGGAACGGAAAACCGCATTACCGTGGAGCGGGGACGGTTCAACGAGGCGGTGACTGCCTACAACACCTTTATCCGCAAGTTTCCCCAGAACATCATTGCCAACATGAGCGGCTTCCGCCAGAAGGAAAAGTTCACCGCCGATGCCGCCGCCCAGACAGCACCAAAGGTATCCTTTTAATTTTTCTGTGGTTTTAGAGCAGGAAGGAGCGAATCCATGACAAAAGCAAGTATGTTGCGGCGGCTCAAGCTGGAGTCCGCCACCTTCGACACCATCCGGCAGGCGGTGGCAAGGGCAGAGTCAAAGACCACAGGGGAGATTGCCCTGGCGGTGACGGCGGAAAGTGCCCGTTACTCCGTCTACGAGCTGATGGTGGCACTCTGTGTGGGAGTTCTTTCCTTTGCAGTGATGCTTCCACTCTCGGGAATGATTCAGGATTTGTTGGACAAGATGATGTGGGGAGCGGCCGTGTGGCATTTACCTGCCTTCCTTGGTATTTCCAGCTTTGGAGTTACCGCCCTCTTGTTTTGGATTGCCAATGTTCCTTCCATCGACAGGTTGATTATTCCTGCCAGTGTCAGACGGAAGACTGTGTACAACAGGGCCCTTCGTCATTTTGTGGAAAGCGGTGTTTATGCTACAGAAAATCGTTCTGGAATTCTCATCTTTGTTTCATACATGGAACGGGAGGTAAGAATTTTAGCTGATACAGGAATCGGCGCAAAAATTGACCCTGCCTTGTGGAACCTCATTGCTGTTGACTTGGCGGAGGGGCTTGGAACAGATGATGCCACCGGTGCCTTTGTGCGGGCGGTGGAACGATGCGGTGAGCTTTTGGCCGAACATTTCCCCGCTTCTTCTAATCCAGAGGAAAATCCTAACGAGCTGCCTGACGGTTTGGTAATTCTTGATGACGAGGATACTGAATGATGAATAGAAATTGTACAAAGAGAAAAATTCTTGCTCTCCTTGCTTTGGGCCTTGCTTTAATGGCAGCTCCCCTGCTGGCTCTGGAGGTTCCTGCCTGGAACGGTCCGGTAAATGATTTGGCTCAGGTGATGACAGCCCAGCAGCGACAGGAGCTGACGGAGTATCTCACCACGGTGAACAACCAGACGGGCATCCAGATGGCTGTCCTCACTGTTCCCAGCCTTGAGGGGGACTCCATCGAGGACTTTTCCTTCCGAACAGCCAGTGCCTGGCAGCTGGGGCAGGAAAAAGAGGACAATGGAGCCTTGCTGGTGGTTTCCGAAGGGGACCGGGAACTGCGGATTGAGGTGGGCTATGGGTTGGAAGGACTCCTTACTGACGCCAAGTCCGGTCTTATCATCAGAAACGTCATCACTCCCCACTTCCGTAACGGAGACTACGGCACCGGCATTGTGGAGGGAATCAAAAACATGGTGGGCGTTGCTACGGAGGATGCACAACTTATTTCTGAGGGTATGACTGAGGAAGAGGATTCCGTTGACAGCGAATCCCTTGTTGTTTCTATCATTTTCTTTAGCTTGTATTTTGCTATCTTGGTCTTTGCAATAAACAAGGCTAGAAAGTCAGGTAAGGGTGGCAGGAGCGGTGGAGGCGGCTCTACCATCAGGATGCCCCCGCCAACCTTTACCAGTAGTTCCAGCTTTGGTTCCACTAGTTTTTCCACTCGCAGCAGCTTAGGCGGAGGTTTTTCCAGTGGAGGAGGTAGCTTTGGCGGTGGTGGAGCCTCTGGCAAGTGGTGAGCACACTCCTTGGTTTAAGCCTGCACAGGTACAATTGCAGAAATCTATGGATAGGGAATAATACTATCAATACTTTTTCCTTGCGGGATTGAAAAAAAGGTGATACCTTTTAATAGTGAGTTAAATCACAATCACTTCAATTTGATTGGGAGACGGCATTGGATAACAAGGCGATGCATGGCCGAGGAAATGCAATCCTCAGATTTATTTTGACTGTGGTGTTGATGGCGGGAGCCACCCTGCTTATTGCTTCATTTCTGCCTCAAATGGAAGCTGGGGCGGAAAGTGTCTCAATCGGTTTGTTTGCCCTTATTCCAGCACTCTTTCTCGTTGTATATATTTTTGTTACCAAACGTATTTTGGAAGCCTTGGTTTTGGCTTCCCTTATGTGCTTTATTTTTGCCTATAAATGGGGTTTTCTTGCCGCCTTTAGTGAAAGCCTTACGGCAGTTATGATGGACGAAGACACCGGCTGGCTCATCATTGTCTGTGGACTCATGGGCAGTATCATCAAACTCATTGAAAAGGCTGGTGGTAGCCTTGCCTTTGGTCGCTTTGTGGTAAAGCATGCAAAAACTCGTCTGGGAACACTCTTGTGGACATACCTTTTGGGTATAATCATCTTCATTGACGACTATCTCAACAGTTTGACAGTTGGTTCCTGCATGGCTCCCATTACCGACAAGCACAGGGTTTCCAGAGAAGAATTAACCTACATTGTGGATTCCACTGCTGCCCCTGTATGCGTATTGATTCCCATCTCAACATGGGCTGTCTTTGCCTCCCGCCTTTTTGTGGACAATGGACTGGTTCCCGCAGACCAAGCTATGGCTTATTTTGTAAAAACCATTCCCTTTAACTTTTATGCTTGGGTGGCACTTATTGTCGTCTTGTTGCTGATTTTTAGAGTGGTTCCACCTGTGGGCCGTATGAAAAAGGCTGATGATCGGGTCAAAAATGGAGGTCCTTTAGCTCCAGCTGGTTCAGAAAAAATAGATATTCGTGGAGCCACACAAAACAATGTGTATCAGGCTGTAAGTGAAGAGATTCGGGCTACAAATGCTTCTGCTAAGGAAGGAAAAATGATTGATTTTCTACTTCCTGTAGCCTGTCTTGTAATTTCCACTGTACTTGCAGATGTAAATATGCAAGTGGGGGTAATTATTACCCTTGGCTTTATGTTTGTGCTTTATGTGGGCAGGGGTATAGTTACTGCCCAGGAATTTTCTGATTGTTGTGTAGAGGGCATTAAAAATATGCTGATGCCCTTGCTGTTGATGGTATTGGCCTTTTTGTTCAGCGATGCCAGCAGCTCCATTCAGTTTACAGAAACCGTTATCAATGGGGTTCTTCCCACCATGGAAAAAATACCTCAGCTGATGCCCCTGCTGATTTTTATAATTCTGGGAGCTACCGAATTTATTACGGGAACAAACTGGGGATTGTATATCATTGCCCTGCCCATTGTTATTCCCTTGTCTCAGGCCGTTGGTGGAAATACAGTGCTGACAATCAGCGCTGTATTGTCAGCTGGTGTTTTTGGAAGTCATATTTGCTTTTATTCTGACGCTACCATCATTAGTTCTGCTGCCTGTGGTTGTGATAACTTTGAGCACGGAATGTCCCAAATGCCCTATGGGTTAATTGGGGCAGGGGTGTCTATGGTTCTGTTTACCGTGGCAGGATTTATGTTGACTTGATATTTACAGCAAGTTATCCTGGCTATAAATTTCCCGACTCAGCGGCTCCTGGCAAACCGATATCTTGCCGATAGAATATTCCGTCAAAATGCACCTGTTTCATCATGGAATAGGCTGCATCCCATGCTTCTTGGAAGGTGGAGCCATAGGCAGATGCCGCAAGGACACGTCCTCCGTTGGTAATAAGGTCCTTTGCAGTCTGGTTTGGTAGGAGATTTCTTCTGTTGATTGTTGCCCCTGCAATAAAGATTTTGCTTCCTTCGGCTGTTTTGTTTGGAAGACTAATCTTCATACCCTTTTTATAAGATTCTGGGTAGCCACCAGAAACAGCTACAGGGGCACAGACAAAGCCTTGTTTCCACTGGAAATTAAAATCTTGTAGGGTTCCTTCTGCAATAGCCCTGCACATTTCAGCAAAATCAAAGTCCATAAGAGGCAGTACGGCCTGAGTCTCCGGATCTCCTAGGCGTACATTGTATTCCAGTAATTTGGGTCCTTGGGGAGTAAGCATAATTCCAAAAAATATAAAGCCACGGTAATCCATTCCTTCTGCAATCATTCCTTTAAGGGTAGGCTGAAGGATGGTTTTATCAAAGGCTTCCAATTGCTCTGGAGTAACATCTGGCACAGGGGCAATGGCTCCCATTCCACCGGTATTGGGACCTCTAGCTCCATCAAGGAGACGCTTGTGGTCACGGGCTGTTACAAAGGGAACAATGGTTGCCTTCCCTTCTCGAGCCAACTGGGGCGTTACAGAAACCGCTGCAAGGATAGATATTTCAGTACCTTGCAAGTATTCTTCAAGGACAAGCTTTGTCCCAGCCTGACCAAGGGACTTTTGGTTCATAAACCTGTGGATAGCGTCAATAGCCTCGCTCTCACGAGCTGCTACTACAACACCCTTTCCAGCAGCAAGGCCATCTGCCTTTACTACAACGGGAGCTCCTTGTTTCTGTACATAATTTCTTGCCTCAACTTCACTGGTAAAGGTTTTGCTGGCACCGCAGGCTACACCATGCTTTTCCATGAATTTCTTGGCCAAGTCCTTGCTTGCTTCTAGGGCTGCACCCTGGGATTTGGGGCCCACAACGGGAATACCTGCATTCCACAAAAGGTCTGCAATACCATTTGCCAGAGGCTCTTCTGGTCCTACTACAGCCATGTCACATTTTTCATCCAGAGCGATGGCAACACATGCATCTTCAAAAGACATACGCTGTGTATTGGGATTTGAGGAGGGGTCCACATTGCGACATTTGTCTTCAAGGGATGTGCCACCATTTCCTGGCACACAAAGAATCTCCGTTACAGAAGGACTCTTTGATAGAGTCCAAGAAATGGCGTGCTCCCGCCCGCCAGAACCAATTACAAGAACTTTCATGCCTCCCATCTTAGCAGTATCCCAAGAATAAGGCAACAGTAATTTCCAAATCGCTCAACATATCGCGATTTTCCCAGCCTAATGGCTGGTCGCTCCCTATCTTTTACTTTTGTTTTCCCTGTGCTATACTGCACCTTATGGAAACTATGAGAAGAACCGTCACCTGCGGCGACTTGCGCAAGGCTGACGTTGGAAAGACTGTTATATTGAACGGATGGATTCACCGCAAGCGTGACCACGGCGGCATCTCCTTTATCAACCTGCGGGACCGCCACGGTTTAACCCAGGTGGTGGTGGACTCGGATTCCCCGGCT
>JAGBFT010000120.1 GCA_017936345.1 Spirochaetaceae bacterium | reverse complement strand
TGGAGCCTCCTTTGAGTCGGCTCATTTTAAGGAAGATTCCTGCTGGGCGGCAAGGGACAGGTTGGGGCTGCTGGGCAAAATTGTAGCCTAGAAGAGGGTCTTCACCAGATTCTTGAAGCTGTCCCCCCGGTGGAACTCATTCTGGAACAGACCGAAGGTGTCAGTCTATCCTAAAGGTATTTGGAACGGACAGTAGACTAGCAAAAAACTTGTTTTGTGATATACTTTTAGTCAAAAAATTTAACCAATTACCTTTAAATCTGTTTATAAGGATATTAACTTTGAAATGAATCTGCGGGGAGGCTTTGTATGGGGTTAAGTTTTAAGGTGTGGGGCGGTCGTCTAGTGGCTTGCCTTTTTGTTTTTGTGCTGGGAAGCCTTACTTCCTGTGGTTCTGGAGGAAAAACTGAGGTGGAAAAGCCCATAGATGAAGAGGGTTTGTTTGTAATGGATTTTCAGCCAGCAGGACAGTTGCCCACTGCCGTAAAATATCCTGCAATTTATGTGCAGTTTTCCAAGCCCGTGGTACCAGTGGCTAGGCTAGGACAGCCCATGGAAAGTTCCGACCTCATGCGGATTGACCCACCCTTGGAGGGTGTATTCCGCTGGTATGGTACCAGTCTTTTAAGTTTTGATGCAAGCCAGGCAATTATTCCCCAACGGGAATACACCGTCACCCTTTCGGACTCCATTCAGTCTGTGGACGGCAGCCCTCTCACTGGACAAAGGATTTTTACCTTCCGCACAGAACCCTTGAAGCTAGAGAGCATTACTCCTGGATACAAGGCTGCCCTGGATGGATTTTGGACAGATTCAAACGACCTGCCTGTAGAAGATGCCCGTTCACTTGCCCTGTATTTTTCCTATCCTGTAGAAACAAAGGAAATTGCCAGATTCCTGCAAGTGGTAGATGGCAATGGTAAATCCTACCAATTCGATATAAGTCATCCAGATGAAAAGAACTTGAATCTTGTGGAGCTTTTCCTAAAAGAAACTCCCCCAGACAACACCAAGATGACAGTTGTAGTTCAAGCTGGAGCACGTTCCGATGCAAAATCTGTAGGTAGTTTAGAGGAGGACAGGAGTCATAGTTACCATACTCTGCGCCCCTTTGTGCTGCAAAGCTTGTATCAGGGTAGATATAACTCCGGTACAGAAGCCCACCCCCTTGTCTTTCAGTTTTCACATCGTCTGGATGAGGAGCAGGATAAGGCGGCCATTGCTAGGGCGGTGACTGCGGTAAAGGATGTTCCTCTTGATGCAGGAAAGGAGGGTGGCGAACAGATTCCCATGCCGGTAACAGAAGAAAATATATCCATTGAGGGCAACCAGCTGCGTGTCCATGGACTGCCCGTCACCTTTGAGGAAACCTATACTATTTCTATGGACGCTGGCACTGTAAAGGATGTGTACGGCCGGGTTTATGATGAGGTTTGTGGCCCGGAAAAGATTACTGTTCCTGCTGCCGCAAGTTTTTCCCGGTTTAAGGATTATGGATTTGTAATGCTGGAGGCTGCCTTTCCCCCGCAGTTGGCCTTTGCCTATCAAAACCTTTTGCCAAAGTCAAGCTACGTGGTATCCGCCCTGTCTGGAGGCCAATGGAAGCAGGTAGAAAAGGTAGAAATTCAAGAAGAGGATATCCCAAAAAACCAACAGGTGGTAACAACCGTGGATTTAAGCCCTGCCTTGGATGGGGGCTATGGTGCTGCCTGGTTCCAGGCTGAAATGAATTATTTGTGGACAAACTGGAGGGGTGAAAAAGAAACTGCTTCCCAGAAGAACCAGCAGGTAGTGCAGGTGACAGACCTAGGGCTTACAGTGAGATACGGATTTAATCGTGCCCTGGTGATGGTAACAGAGCTTTCCACTGGAAAACCTGTGGAAGGGGCTACGGTAAATCTATTTACCTCTCAAAAGTACCTGAATGACGAAGACCTTCTGCGCTTGCTTGGAGACAAAAGGGCTAGCGGCACCACCGATAAAAATGGTTTTGCTGTGCTGCACTTGGAAAATCACGTTCTGAACGAAGCTGTGAGACAGGTTGCAATTCAGGCCGTGCGGGGCAAGGACAAGGCTCTCTTTGTACCCACTGGCAATGCCTTGTGGGGATATGGTTTTGTGCAAGACCCAAATAATGCTCAGGCGACCGAGATGGTAACCTATATGTTTACCGACCGCGGCTTGTACAAACCAGGGGAAAAGGTTACTCTGCGGGGCATTGACCGCAACCTGCATCTAGGTGAATATGAGGCATACGTAGGAAGGGCAACTCTTACTCTAAAGGAAAACCGCTGGCGGGCAGAGCCTATTGAAACAAAGACCGTGGATGTATCTGAGTCCGGTGGCTTTTGGTCAACCTTTGAGTTAAAGGATGACCTCACTCCCGGTAGTTATGTGCTTACCTATGAGCGCACCCTGCCCAACGGTAATGCTGTCTATTCCGATTTGACCTTTACGGTAGCTTATTTCGAGCGTCTTAGATTTGAGTCCTCTGTGGATATGGGAGACATCACCTACATCAGTGGCGACCGCCTTTCTGCTGAAATTTCTGCCTCCTACCTTGGAGGTGGAAGCCTTGCCGGTTCCACTTGGCGTGGAGACTGGTATCGTGAGCCCTCTGTATTTAGAGCCCAAGGCAAGGATTACGAGGGCTATAGCTTTGGCCCAATCCAAGACTACGATGGTCGTTCTGCTGTGGGTTCAGAAAATGGACAGCTGGATGCCAGTGGCAAGGCTTCCACAGCCCAGTTCTCTGGTGAAGAAAAAATCTCAGGTCGCCCCTACACCTACCGAGTTGAGACCACCGTTACCGATTCTGGCGGGCAAGCGATTTCTGCCAATGGAAGTGTGGTGGTTCATCCTGCCAGCTTTTATCTTGGATTATCCCGCCCAAAGGATGTAAGGGGTTTCCCTAAAAAGGAAGAGCCACTTTCCTTCGACTTTAAACTTGTTACTCCAGAGGGCCAAATTCCTGATGCGGGTCTTTTGCCCGCCAACTCCCAGGATAGATTTATTTCTGTGGAGTTGCTTCGGGAAGACTGGAAGCAGGTGAGGCAAATGGGTGTGAGTGGCCGCCTTATAACCCGCTATTTTAAGGAAATGGTAAGTGAATATACTGGTACTGTGGATTTGAAGGAGGCTGGCACTATTACCGTAACCCCACCTAAGGGCGGTGCTTATATTCTTCGTCTTATAAGCCAAGACAGCAGGGGGCGAGCCGTTATTACCGAGCGGAGCTTTTACGTGAGTGGTTCCGACTGGAGCTACTTCTACAGTGAAGGCTCCCAACAAATCAACATGATTCCAGACAAAGAACTGTATCAGGTGGAGGACACCGCCCAGATTATGGTGCAAAGTCCTCTCCCTGCCGGCCGGTATCTTATGACCATTGAGCGGGAAGGTGTCTTCTCTGAAGAGATTATTACTCTGGATGAGCCTACCACAGTGCTGGAGGTTCCCATTACCGACCGCTACCTGCCGGTGGTCTACGTCACTCTGTCCTCCTATTCGGTGCGGACGGGTGAGCCTGAGCACGACTTTACCTCTGTGGATATGGATAAGCCCAAGGGATACTTTGGTGCTACTGCCCTCCACGTAAATCCCGAAGCTCGGGAATTTGATGTGGAGATTCAAATGGATAAGACACTGTATCGTCCAGGGGAAGAGGCAACTGTCACCCTTAAGGCTACTACAAAGGACGGACAGCCTCTAGTTGGGGCTGAACTTACATTCTTGGCAGTGGATAGGGGAGTAATCGACCTCATAAACTATCACGTGCCAAATCCATTGCAGCATTTTTACCGAGAACATCTGTTCTTTAGTGGTGTTCTGGGAGGAGATTCACGCTCCTTGTTGATTGATCCCATCACCTATGAGGTGAGAAACCTCTTTGGCGGTGATGAGTCCATGGACAAGGGCATGATGGAGACTGCTATGGACAGGATGATGGCTTCAAATGCCGCTGCTGGTGAGGAGCAGGTTCGCAGTAACTTTGACCCCACCGCCGTCTTTGCCCCGGTGCTGGTAACTGGTAGTGATGGAACTGTAACCCATAGCTTTACCCTACCAGATAGCCTTACTGAGTACCGACTTACTGCTGTGGGTGTACTGGGAACAAGTCATTTTGCCCTGAAAGAAGGGGAGCTTTCTGTAAACAATCCTGTTAGTGTACGGGATGTATTACCTCGGAGGCTGAGAGAAAACGATATTTCTGATATTGGTGTGGTAGTCTCTAACCTGGATGGGCTTGCCCATGAGGTTACTGTAACGATGGAATTGATTCCTGGTCTGGAAGCGGCAGGTTTGCCCACGGAGGTTGGCGGAATGAAGCAAAAGGCCGGGGTGGCCAGGGCAATTGGTTCTGTCACCAAAACCCTGTCAGTTCCTGCAGGAAAAACCCTGCCCATACTCTTTGATATGGAGGCCCAACAGGAAGGCTTTGTTTCTGTTGTATTTACGGTGAATTCTGCGGTGGTAAAGGAAAAGATTGTCAAGTCGCTGGAAATTGACCGCCCCTATATTTACGAAACCGTTACCACTGTCGGTGAGGTTTCTTCTGGAGATGTGGAGCGCAAGGGACGTGCCTCCGTAAAGGAAGCGATTGTCCTGCCAGCAGGTCTTGCGGGAGAAAACAGCGGCAATCTTTCTGTGGTACTGGATCCAACACGTCTTGGTACCTTGACTGAGGCCATCACCTACGTGTTCCGCTATCCCTACGGTTGTTTGGAGCAGCGGGCTTCTGCCATGTTGCCTCTGGTGTACTTTGGGGACTACATCGATGTGTTCGGATTGGACACAGAGGTAGACAATCCCCACAAGGTGGTGGAAGAAGAAATTGCTGGTTGGGCAAAACTGCAAAAGCATGATGGCGGCTTTCCCTACTGGAGAAGCAGCTCTTATTCATCATTGCCCGCCACCCTGCGAATTGCGGAGCTCTTGGCTGCAGCCCGTCAGCATAAAATTCGACTCCCAGATGGCTTGAATCTGGATAAACTCGCTTCCTACATAGAAAGAGAAGCTGCTTCTGAGTGGTACAAGGATTATGGTTATATTCAAGCCTACAGCCTCTTTGTTTTGGATAAATTGAAGGGTGGAGTGTCTGACGAAGCCCTTGACCGAGTGATGGCTCTGGAAAATCTTGGTATAACAGAAAAGGCTATGTGTGGAATTGTCCACTTGAACAATGGCAATGTAGGCAAGGCTCTGGAAATTGAAGCCGATATCCGCCGCCATACACGACCCACTGTGCGGGGCATAGATATCACTGACGGGGCTTCTAGAGCTTGGATGTATTTTAACGATGAATCTGAACGAAATGCCCTGTTGCTTCAGTTCTTTACAAAGCTAGATTATGCCAATGATATGAACGGTAGACTCTTGTTCAATTTGATGGAAATTCAGCGGGCAGGAAATGGTTACTGGAAAAACACTGCCAGCACTGCCCGTGTTCTGGAAGCTATTGCCTGCTACATCGAGGCAAATAATCTGGAAAATCTTGACCTAGAGGCCCATCTTTCCATTGACGGTAAGGTGATTAGTCAGGGTGAGTTTGAAGGTCTTGGTGCAAAACCTGTGGAAAAATCCCTTACCTTTGATGAATTGGCTGAACTTGGGCTGGAATCTGGCAAGGAACTACCCATGGATGTAGCAAAGGACGGGCGAGGAAACCTGTTCTACACCCTGTCCATGAAGTATGCCTTGCCAGTAGAGGAGCAAATTGCCAGAGATGAAGGTTTGAGCCTCTACGTGGAAATTACAGATATGGACACTGGTCAGGTGGTGACAGACAACACCTTGAAGGCCGGAACCATCTACAAGGCAAGGGTAACACTGTCTACCACAAAGAATCGTACCTTTGTGGCTCTTCGTGTCCCGATTCCATCTGGTGCTGAAGTGCTGGATGCCCAGTTTGCCACCATGCCCCAGCTGGTGGGAACTGCCACAACTGGAAAAGATGCCAAGACTGAGGGTGAGATTGATGAATGGGGCAACTGGTTTATGCCCGGTTACAACTTTGGTCTTTCTAGCCGAGAGATTTACGACAACGAGGTTCGTTATTACTGGGATGCTTTCCGCCGTGGCCGCCAAGAGGTTGAATTTATGTTCCGTCCCACTCGCTCTGGTTCCTTTACTGTACCGTCTGCCACTGCAGAATGTATGTACGAGCCGGAAATCTTTGGTCGTACCCAGGGAGCCGTGGTTGTTATCGAAGGGTAGGTCTGGCTCCAGCTCTCCTTCCGGGGATTTAAGGTTTTCCCTGCTGGCCAAGAGGCGGTGGATTCTCCTTAAACTGGTGCTGATTCTCGCTGGAATTTGGTTGGCGGGAAGAACCGTCTTGGTTCTCCTGCCTTGGCCAGCTCTGGATGAATTCCTAGGGCGGCCATACAGTACCCGATGTTACGACCGCCACGGTCAGCTGCTTCAGGTTTTGCCTCTGGAGGAGGGGCTGCGGCGAGAGTGGTACGACCTGGAAGCCTTGCCACCCCGCCTTGTGGAAGTGTTTCTCGCCGCCGAGGACAAACGGTTTTACCAGCACCATGGTGTTGATGTAAGGGCAATTATTCGGGCTGCCCTTCTAAATATGCAAGAAGGGCGGCGGGTAAGTGGAGCTTCTACCATAACCATGCAGCTGGCTCGTCTCGTAGTGCCTCGGGCTGCTGGGAAAAAGGTTACTTTTTGGACAAAGATTCAGGAGGCGGCCATAGCTATACGGCTGGAATTAAAGCTTTCCAAGGATGAGATATTGGAACAGTACCTCAACAATCTTCCCTTTGGTCTCCAGGCAGAAGGGGTGGGGTCTGCTGCCAGAACCTATTTTGGTGCTAGTCCGAATGAGTTGGATGATGCTGAAATTCACCTTTTATCCATAATTCCTCGTCGCCCTGCCACCTATAATCCTTCTGTCCCGGAAAATGCCTACAATGCAGCCTTGGAAATTGGTAAAATCACTGGCTTTACCACCACCATGGAGCAGTGGCAGAAGGATTTATTGCAGGAAGAAACCTATGTCTATCCCCAAAGACTTCCCCACTTTATTCTCTACGTTCAAAACCTGTACAAAAATCAAGCGGATTCCAGCTTTGCCCAGGCGAAAATGCCGGCAGAACTTCATCTTTCTGTGGATGCAAAACTAACGGAAGAGATGGAAATCCTTATTCAAACCCTGCTGGAAAAATATAGGCAAGCCCGTCTCAGTCACGGCGCAATCTTTGCCATGGATAACATCACGGGAGAAATAATCTGTTGGTCTGGGGGGGATTTTTGGAGTGAAAAGGCAGGACAGGTGGATGGAGTTCTTGTAAAAAATCAAAGTGGCAGCACTATGAAGCCCTTTTTGTATGCTATGGCCTTGGAGATGGGCTTTTCTCCCGCCACGGTAATGGCAGACATCCCCATGGATTTTGGCAAGGAAGAGGTCTATGCTCCCTTGAATTTTAACAATCAGTTCAACGGTCCCGTCTTGTTTCGTACAGCGTTGGCTTCCAGTCTGAACATTCCAGCCGTCTATCTTTTATCCCGACTTGGGGTGGACAATTATCTTTCCGTCTTGGAGCAGCTGGGAATCCAGTCTCTAAAGGGCTTGCGGGAACAACAGGGATTTTCCCTTGCCCTGGGTAGCGGAGAGCTTAGTCTGCAAGAATTGGTTCGTGCCTTCAGCGTTTTTCCCAGAGGTGGATACGCCGCCACCAATACCCATCTTCTTTGTGGGGCAGCTGAGGGTTTAAGGCAGGCGGAAAAAGAAAAGGCTGTTTTTCAGCCAGACACAACTGCAATTATCTGTGATATTTTGTCGGACCAGCGGGCAAGGGCTCTGGGCTTTGGTTATACACAGGTTTTTAACACTCCCTATCCTGCGATTTTCAAAACTGGAACCTCAAATCAGTTTCAAGACATTGTAGCTTTGGGAGCTACCCATCAGTACACTGTAGGGGTGTGGATGGGAAATTATTCTGGAGAGACTGTGCTGCGGCAAACGGGAAGTAGTCTTCCTGCTCAGGTTGTCAGACATTTGCTGGATAAACTTTCTGCCAATGCTCCAGTGCAAGACTTTCCCCAGCCTAAAAACTACAAAAAGGTTTCGGTTTGTGCCCTTTCTGGTATGGGTGTAACCGAACATTGCCCCACTGTCACAGAAGAATATGTAGAATTGGTTTTTGCCGATGCTTCCCAAGGTTTAGAAGCCTGTGATTGGCATTATTCTGGAGAAACTGTCTTTGAACAGGCTCATTCCAATTCTTTCCAGACTATCTCCATTAGGTATCCTCAGGAGTACCAACGATGGCTTCAGGGAAAAACCACTCCAAGTAGCTATTTTGCACAGGCTTCGCTAAAAATTCTTTATCCACAATCGGGAGCAATATTCTTGTATGATCAAGGAATTCCTGCTTCTGCCCAAAAGATTCGAGTGGATGCAACTGGCTCTGGAGAAAGGGCGGCACTTTTTGTAAACGGTCAATTTCTAGGTGATAGCATTGCCCCCTTTAGTTGGTTTGTCCCCCTGGAACAAGGTAAAATGAGTCTGGAAGTGGTGCTGGATTCTGGTGAAAGGGTTTGCCACGAAATTTTTGTACAGTAAGGCTTTGTGATGAGAGTGCCGGGACAGCCCAGCACTCCCTCAGATTTCAATCTACACGACAAATACAATTGAGCCGTGAAATCCAACAAAAGGTTCCTATTTTTGACCCTCCGCAGGTTGTGCAGCACCTGTTTCCACGTATTTTTTCAACTGCACATTCGCAACCTTAGGGTTGGTGATTACAGAGGGACCACCAATACAACCACCCTCACAAGCCATGACCTCAATCAGGTTGGGAGTTTCATCAGTATAGGGCAGGGTTCCCGCATTCATCTTGCCATAGTTTGCCAGCTGCTTCATCCCGTTGCCGGTAAGCCCATTAATGATGGATGCCCTCAGCTTTTCCGGGTGCTTTAGCCGCACTCTCACAGCCTCCGCCACTCCACCGCTAGCAGCAAATCCACGGCCAGTGGCAGTGGGAATAATCGTGTCGGGGGCGGCGGGCATTTTTGCCACATCCACATCCTTGGCAATCAAGAAGGCACCGATTTCTTCAACGGAAAGAACATAGTCAACAAACTCATCGTCCATTCCTTCCCGTCGCTTGGCAAGACAGGGACCAATAAATACAGTAACACAATCCGGGTCGGCTTTTCGTGCCAACTCGGCAGTGTAATGCATTGGAGTACGGGTCTCAGAAATACAGGATTCCAGCTCTGGCACATGACGGCGAACAGCCCGTACATAGGCTGGACAACAGGAGGTTGTCATCATCTTATGCCCCTCTTCCATTCTCTGTTCAAATTCCCTTGCCTCATTGTCAGAAGTTATGTCGGCACCGATAGCAACCTCCCAAATTCGGGCAAATCCCAGTTCCTTCAAGGCTCCTTCAAGTTGTCCGGGAGCGGCCCTAAACTGAGCAGCTACAGCAGGAGAATACATTGCCACAACCTTACGCCCATTCATAATATGCTTGATGACATCTACCAGCTGTCCCTTGTCCATCATAGCACCAAAGGGGCATTCCCTCATGCAGTTTCCACAGAAAATGCACTTGTGATAATCAATTTGTTCCTTACCAGACTCATCCTTGGTAATGGCTCCTACTGGACAAGATTCCTCGCAAGGAACAGGAATTTTTATAATGGCATGGTAAGGACAGTTCTGCATACAAAGACCACAGTTTACACAGGTGTCAGGGTCGATGTGGGCCCGCCCATTTTTTATTTCAATGCAGTGCTTTCCGCAGTTTGTCATACAGGGACGGGCAAGGCAGGCTTGACAAGCATTTGTTACCATATAGTGAGCCTTAACACAGGCATTGCAAGCTTCATGCAAAACAGTAAGCATGGGCCAGGTAGGTTTTTCTCGTTCCAGAGCTTCCCTGGCATATTCCGCCAGTTTCTTTTCATCGTCATAATCTTCCACGCTATGACCAAGGCGGGCCATAACTCTCATCCGTAAAATCTCACGGTCATGGTAGATGCAGCATCGTACAGGTTCCTTCCCGAGGGGAGCCATTTCACGGGGAATGTAATGGACTCCTTCCTCAAGCTTTCCTTCCAGCTGTAATTTTGCAATGCGCACAAGAATCTCCCTTTTGAGGTGGGCAGCCTGATTGTTTATATTAAGCATAAAGAGTCTCCTTATAAGCCAACGATTATTGATTTGCCAACTGATTGATTTTCTCTAGTATAAGAGGCAATGTTGCCTGACTAACTATCTCATCATTGATTTTAACAAAGGGAGCCTTACCATATTCCGAATTCTTACACAAGTCAAGACAGGTAACACCCTCAATTTCAACAATCTCCTTTAATTCTGGAGAAAGCTCTTCTTCCAGCAACATGATTTCAGAAGCGCCCATAACAAAACATGCTGTTCCTGTACAGATTGAAACCTTAATCTTTTTCATCGTATTCCTCCATAAAAAATACTCGGATTATCTAATACCATATTCCGTTAAAAATACTGAATATGAGTTTCTTTCAAATACTTTTCCTGCAATAACGAGGATATTTTTTTTACCACGTTACGCCGAATTTCCAGCTCCACCGGCATATTTGGATCCTGATGGGCCTCGTTTATCTTTGTACCCACTACAAACCAAATTCTGTCACAGTTGAGGAAATGCTCTACTATATGGGTTGCCCCGTTAGGCTTTAGCTTGTCAATATCCACCCCATTTTCCAAAAGCTCGGATACAGCTCCCATAGTAATAATTCCCTCTGTTACCATGGCTGCCCCCTCCATCTGTGAACATGGTGGAACCTTTGGGTCAAAGTCCTTTAGATTTACAGTGACGGGGCGGTTTAATTCCCGGGAAAGGATGTTGGCAGTAGTCCCGCCACAAATAATTTTCTCTCCCTCAAAAAAATTGAAGAGGGTGGCAAGCTCTGTATCCCTCTCTTTATGCAGTGGAGGCCCAGTAATTACCAACAAATCCCGGGGATTGCGGAAATAAATGACACCACAGGTGATGTCATCCTTGGGCTTGTAACCATCGTGAATGCTGGCTTCCTGCACCACCCTGCGTGCAAGTTCACGGGCGCTAATCAGCTGGTTATTTTGGATTTCTCTAAGGATATAGTCCTGCACATTGTCGCTTCCCCACCCAAAGGGATAGCAAGGACTACCCATTCCAGACTGGGTTACTCCATCTGAAAAGAAAATAAGACGGTCTCCAGGGCGGGCCTTGTAGCTGGAATACAGCAGCAGGGCTTCTCGTTTTGGAGCGGTGGTCTTGTCCTTCCGTTGAATGGGAGTGATATCCTTGATGGGTTCAATAACTGTCTCTTGCCGTACCAAAACGTAGGGAGGATTGTCATATTCCATAATACGGACAGTAGCATCTGGCTCAATGTCCACCAGGGTAAAGGTTGCATAGCTTATTCCCCTGTCCTTGCATACTGGCAGGGTATTCATAATAATTTCTGCTGCCCGCCGGATAGACATATCGTTGGCAATAAACTTTGTAGCCATGGTGGCAGTAAGAGTTGCCAGCACGCCAGCCTTTATCCCAGAACCCAGCCCATCAGACAAGGTGGTAATAACCCGCCCATCACTTGGATTTTTTTGAGACAAAAACACATCTCCTTCGGCCCGTTGAGAGTGCTTGCACAGCTGATAGTACCCAACCTCCACAAAGGTTTCATGGTTTTTCTGTTCTTGCTCCCCATTGCCAGCCTCTTCCCCACTCCGATTGCGGGAAAATAGAGGTACATTTTGGAGCAAGCTGGAATCAAAGGGAGTCACAGGGAATCCTCCTCACCGTCACCATAGGACTGGATAATGGAGTTGAGCATGGATTCTGTTTCCGCTGCATTTTCTCCCAGCAAGAAGGCAATTTTTTGTACTACGGAAAGATTCTTTTCTATAACCTTTTGTGCCTGGGAAATAGTACGTTCCCGTTGATTTTGTGGAACTGTAATGTCCTCTATTACGCCAGCGGCTATTTCTTCCCGCTCAATTTCAAAGACAGTCACGTGAAAAATTTTCTTTCCTTCCCGCACGTCACGTTCAATAACATCAGGGCCGTTTCGTGTCAATACATCGGCAAAGAGCTTGGCGGCAAAGGTGAGTCGAGTTAAGTCCGCACCCTCCAAACCTGGCCGCAGCTGATACATTTCCACAATGTCCTTTCCCATAAGGCGGGCAAAATTCATATTACACTCAACAATCTTCAAGTTTTTGTCTACAATCACTACGCCGCTGGGAATAGCCTGAATAAGACCGTTGGCCTTCTTTTGTGCCAATTTTCTCATGTAAGAGACACACATTGTTTTTTCAGCACGATTTTCCAGAACAGCTCTGGCAAAGGAACGGCAGGTATCATAACCACAGCTTGCACAGTTCACCTCATCTTCCAGATTGTATTTTCCCACAGAACGGAGTGCTGCCCTAATATCCTCTTCGCTGTGCCTTTTGTTCTGGCTGTAATCTACCGGCAAGGTTCCTTCCAAAGCTGGGGACCTTGAGAGGGTGTTCTCATCCAGGGTATTGTCCACATTCTGGGCATATTCTTCTACAAGGATGCGACGCAAGGCTCCGGGAGACTGAACAGAAGAGCCTGGCCCATTGATACAGCCTCCGTGGCAAGCCAGGAGCTCCATGAATACGGGGGCATTCAAGGTTTCTGGGTTAAATCCATCCAAGGCTCTCTGAACCTCAGTGAGTCCAGAAACTGCCATGGAACGCACCTTTTCGAGCCGGTTGTATTTTTTGTAGGTGGCAATCATTCCTCCATCAATGGGATATAAAACACCCTTTGCTGCAGGTCGTGGAACAAAGTCCTGCAAGTTCTCTTGCCCTACAGAAATGACGCTGTCAGGACGGAATCCCACTTCTTCAATCCACTCCCGCAGTTCTTGAAAGGTAAGGGCCACATCGATTTCTGGCCAAATATCAGCCTCCCGTTTTTTTGCAATGCAGGGGCCAACAAAGACCAGACCAATATCCTTTCCGTATTCCTGGCGGAGGTAACGGGCGTGAGCCAACAAGGGAGAAGCCCTGTCGGTAATAAAGGGAGCCAATTCAGGCTGATACAATTTTATGTACTCCACTACAGCTGGGCAGGCAGAAGACAAGAAAAGCTGTTGCCCCTGGGGATTGGCTACAGCCTCCTCCAGGTCTTTGGCCAATTGGGCAGAAACCAAGTCTGCACCCAGGGCTGTCTCAGAAACTCCAGCAAAACCAAGTTTTTTCAAAACAGCTATCAATTCCTGTGTGGTATAATCAGAAAACTCAGACACAAAGGAAGGAGCCAAAGATACAAAAACCTGCTTTCTTTCACTCAAAAGGTGCAAGACACGCTGCCTATCCTCTCGAGTTTGCTTGGCATGAGCAGGACAATCAATAACACATTGGCCGCAGAATACACAGAGCTCTGGAATAATCTTTGCATGATTGTTTTCCACACGAATTGCCTTTACAGGACAGTGGCGAATGCATTTGTAACAATCCTGACATTGGGTAGGTTCAGTGTGAATGGGGGGATGTACTGTCATAAAAGAGCCTCCACTTGACGGGAGATAATATCAATGGCCATATCGGCGGAGACATTGGCATACAAGGTGTCATCAATCCTGATATTCGGTCCGTTCTTGCATTCGCTTTCACAAAGACAACCTCTAATGGCAACCTTATCTTGCAGTTTTTTTTCAGCAATGTACCGTTGTATAGCTTCCGCAGTTGCAGAATTCCCACGACTAAAGCAAGAGCTGCCCATACAAACTGTAACTGTAATCATATCAAGTCCCCTTGCCTATATTCTATAAAATATTATCGATTGAGTCAAGATAGATGAGGCAAGCTTGGCAGGGTAAGAACCCAGGATTCTAGCAACCACCTGGACTGTGGTAGACAGTCGCTCAGTCTACCTTAAAGCTGGAAATGAGAGATTGTACACTTCCAACCAGGCTGACATTTTCCTGAGACTGACCAGATGCTTCTTGGGCAAAGACAGACATTTGGGAAAGTTGGTTCGAGGTACGGCTGCCACTGGTAAGGATATCCTGGGAATAATCCCTCAACTGGACAATCTGCCTTGCAACAGAACTAGCCTCATGCCTCATCTGCTGGGAAGAATCTGAAAGTGCGGCTGCAACAGAATTCAACACCCGCATCATGTCCATAATATCCTGAGCGCCACGATTTTGCTCTTCCATTCCAGCACGAACCTCTTGCAAGGAGTGATCCAAGGTGGTTATCTTTTCCCCCAGCTGACTAAATGCCTGGGAGCTACCATAGGAGGCTTCTACAATTCCACCCACAGCACCCTGGATATCTGTAATCAAGGTCATAATGGCCTTTGTTTGTTCGGAAGATGTTTCTGCCAAGGAACGAATTTCATCAGCAACAACGGAAAAGCCCTTGCCTGCATCTCCTGCATGGGCCGCCTCAATGGCAGCGTTCATGGCAAGAAGGTTTGTTTGCTCGGCAATATGGGAAATCACCTCATTGGCTTCTGCCAAGCCCACGGCCTGTCTTTGAATGATGTCGATTTTGGTTGTAACATCATCCTGCTTTTCCTTGCCTCGGGCAGTTTCCGCCACAATCTCGGTGTATTCCTTGGAAATACGACCAATGCTATTGTCTACAGAAGAAATGTTGGCTGTAATTTCTTCTACCGCACCGGAAGACTGGATTACAGCAGCAATTTGTTGTTCAATCTTTTCGTCCAACTGAATGACAGCCTTGTTTACCTGTTCAATTCCGTGATTTACCGACTCTGTAAGAGTGTTTTGATTTTCTGCCTTGGTAAAAATATCTCGCACAGCACGCTCGGCATCCTCAATCAACTTCAAGGTATCCTTATTTTGCACAGAAAGCTTTGAACTATTTTCTGTAAGAGATGAAAGGGAGACGAGAATTGTCTTTACCATTTCTTGCAGCTGCCCCATCATTTGATTGCAGGCATCTGCCAAAACATCCAACTCGCTTGTTCCACGGACAGGAAGCCGAGCGGATAAATCCCTTGCTCCACCAGACAGGTTTTGCATGGCAGAAGTAACACCTTCCATACGGTGAAAAAAGTGCATTATATACAACAATAGAAAGAGAACACCTACCACCCCGATTCCGGCCGCCAACAGTCCCAAGGTAAAATAAGTTTTATTTAAGTTTTCTGCCAAATCCGTTACATCGTAGTCACAGGCAAGAAACCCAATAGACTTTCCGTTTTTATCCACCAATGGCAGGTATACACTTGTGTTCCAGCCCCAAATCTCGTAGTATCCCATGTCCGATGTAATCAATTCTTTTTCGTTCATGCAAATCCATGGATATTCTCCATAGCTGGTAATGTCTTCCACAGTACCGATGGGAGAATATTCTTCGGTAGGCACAAGTTTTCCGTCAATATATTCAGCGCTACCATCCAGGACGTACATAAAATCATTCTTTGTTCCAGGGACAGGAAGCATGGCATAGATGTAGTTGCAGCCATGGGTTACCCGAACATCCCACAAGGCCGCGCAGGTTTCTATATAATAGGGGTCATTTTCATCTAGGGTGACTGCCAGCTGTGCAATTTTTTCCACATCCATGTATTGCGAAGCCTGATTCATGGCAATGTGAGAGCGCTCATGGAATACCCCCATGGCATTGTCTTCAATCATACGGATTGCCATAAATGCAAGTACCAAGACTACAGTAAAAATTAAGGCTACAACTGCCAAAATAAATTTGAATCTATAAGACGCAAAAAATTTCATAGATACTCTCTCTTTGATTTCATTCTCCAGCAATGATAGCATAATCATATAAAAATACCAAGAAAAATATATAAAATTATCAATTTTCTTATGTTGTGCATGGCTTGGCTAGCATCCCAGTAAAGGCTGTTTTTTTTGCATTCAGGTCATCTACCACCTATATTTTGGGGTATGAAGAACATAACAAAAATTACACTTACAGTAATTTCTACCCTATTTCTAACCTTTTTTATCCTGCTTTTTGTTATAGCCCACTACACCCTTGTGTTTGTTCTTGATACGCAAAGCTATGGGGTGATTTTTCCAGCAGAAATGAACTCCAAGGATCCAGCCACTGGTCAACAGGCTGTACACAGGGAATGGATGCTGCTGGCTTCTTCCCATCAGCAACTTTTATCAGAAGATGGATTGGAGCTTCATGCCTACTATATTCCAGCCTCAAAGCCCTCCGATTTGTACGTTATTCTTTGCCATGGATACAGAAACTCTGCCCTGTCTATGGCAGAATATGCCTATGTCTATCATAGGGCTGGCTGGAATGTGCTTGTTCTTGATCACCGTAGCCACGGTTATAGCGAGGGACGCTTCATTACTATGGGCTGGAAGGAGCATGAAGACCTTATTATGTGGATACAGCAGCTAGTTGAACATGATTCTCAAGCCCAGGTGCTTTTGCATGGTGTTTCCATGGGGGCGGCAACTGTCATGATGGCTTGCGGTTCTCCTTCCCTGCCAGAAAATGTGGTGGCAGCTGTTGAGGATTGCGGTTACACCAGTGTAAGGGATGAGTTTCTGGATAAGATTGCTCCTGTCATGGGTTTTACCGCCCAGCCCTTCCTTTCCTTTGCCTCGCTTCTAAACCGTATTCAATCTGGTTACTTTTTGGAGGAGGTAAATTGTGTGGAGGCTGTTTCCCAGTCAGAAATCCCCATCCTTTTTATCCATGGAAGAAGAGATGACTTTGTCCCATTTTGGATGCTGGAGGAACTATACGGTGCTGCCACCTGCCCCAAGATAAAGTTGGTTGTACCAGAAGCGGCTCACGCTCAGGCACGGCTTGTTAATCCACAGCTGTACTGGTCAACGGTGGAATTCTTTGTGGATAGATTTTTTTCTCCCAACAAAGAAAAAATATCGTCCTCTGCAAACTTGGTCCGCTTTGAATCAAACTGATTTTTTAGTATATTGAACATATGATAAAGTCAGTGAAAATTATAGTTTATGTTGTTATCGGTTTCTGTGTTTTATTGGTAGTTGGAATTATTGGTGGAGCCTTCTATATGTTCGCCTATGCTCTGGACACAGAGTTTGAGCATGGAGCCAGTGCGGAGGTTCCAGAGATAAATCCCGGTTCTCCAGAAGAATGGCTGGTGCAAAACGGGCAGCTAAAGTCCATAGAAAGCCATGACGGGCTGAATTTAAAGGCCTACTTTATTCCTGCTCCCACACCTACAAAAAAATATGCTCTTTTAATTCACGGCTATAAGGCCGGTCCTACAGGAATGGCTCACTACGCTCTTCGTTACCATCAGCAGGGATGGAACATCCTGGTACCCCATCACCGTGCCCATGGAGAAAGTGAGGGAAGGTACATTGGCATGGGTGGATTGGAGAGTCAGGACATGCTTGGATGGCTCTCCCTTATCATCGGTTTGGACCTAAATGCAGATGTTTTGCTTCATGGTGTTTCCATGGGAGCGGCTACTACCATGCTTCTTACTGGTTCTAAAAGCCTGCCGGTAAATGTAAGGGCTAGTGTTGCTGATTGTGGGTACACAACCCTTACAGACGAATTTACTCACCAGTTAAAAGAGCTTTTTGGGCTGCCACCCTTTCCCCTCATTCCGCTTACCTCCCTTGTAACAAAGATACGGGCAAATTATTTCTTTTCAGAAGTGGATTGTCTTGCTGCTGTAGCCCAATCCTCTACTCCCACCCTTTTTATCCATGGAGAAGAAGATGGCTTTGTCCCCTTTGAAATGTTGGATGAGATATATAATGTTGCCGCCTGCCCCAAGGATATATTTGTTGTGGCGGGGGCTGGTCACGCAAAGTCTCGGGAAAAAGACCCGGAGACATATTGGAAACGGGTGGATTCATTTCTTAATTCCTACTTTTAGAAAACTTTACAGAACATCTTATGGCTGGTATACTTGATGAATAGGAGTTTTTATGACAATTATACCCGTAATTTTATCTGGTGGTGCAGGAACCCGCTTGTGGCCCTTGTCTCGCAGTCAATATCCCAAACAGTTCTTGTCCCTTACTTCCCAGAATACAATGATTCAGGAAACCTTGTTGCGTTTGACAAATATACGGGTTGAGTCCCCTGTTGTAATCTGTAATGAAAGCCATCGTTTTATTGTAGCCGACCAGCTTGCTCAGATAGATGTAAAGAATCCTTTTATCATTTTGGAACCTTTAGGCCGAAATACCGCTCCAGCCATTGCGGCAGGAGCTTTTAAGGCCCAGCAGTTGGATAAGGATGCGGTGATGGTGGTATTGCCGTCAGACCATGTAATCCAGAACAAGGAGGTTTTGGCTACAGCACTGGAATTGGCTTGTAAAACAGCTGCTGAAGGCTCTCTCGTAACCTTTGGTATTGCGCCAACTGCCCCAGAAACAGGCTATGGCTACATCAAGGCTGCCGTAAAATCCGGGGAATCTGTATTTCCCATAGATAGATTTGTAGAAAAACCCGATAGACCTACTGCACAAAAATACCTGGACAGTGGTGAATACTTTTGGAACAGCGGAATGTTTGTGTTCAAGGCATCCACCTACCTTGGTGAATTAAATCGATTTGAACCAGAAATTTTTACCAGCGTAGAACAAGCCTTTGATAAGGCTGCCGTTGATGTAGATTTTATTCGTCTAGATAAGGCTTCCTTTGCTGCAAGTCCATCTTGTTCCATAGACTATGCTGTTATGGAAAAGACAAGCAAGGGCAAGCTCATTCCTCTGGATGCAGGCTGGAACGATGTTGGAGCCTGGTCTGCCCTGTGGGAAGTGAACGAAAAGGATGCGAATCAGAACGTGATTTTTGGAGACGTTCTTACTCACGACACTGAAAGCTCCTATATTTATAGCCAGGGACGTTTGGTTGCCACTGTTGGATTACGGGATGCCGTGGTGGTAGAAACAAAGGATGCAGTCTTAGTGGCGGACAGAAATCATGTCCAGGGTGTAAAGGACATTGTGGAAGAACTCAAGCGGCAGGAGCGGCATAGCAGTGTAGAGGAAAACCAAGTAGGTGTGCGTCCTTGGGGTAGCTACGAGGCTATAGAACGGGGACATCGCTACAAGGTAAAGCATATTACGGTTAAACCCGGTGCAAAGCTTTCTGTTCAAATGCATTACCACCGTGCGGAGCACTGGATTGTTGTATCTGGTACAGCCCTGGTACGAAACGGAGACCAAGAACTCTTGTTGGGAGAGAATCAGTCTACCTTTATCCCTCTGGGAACAATCCACGCCTTGGAAAATCCCGGAAAGGTTCCCTTGGAGTTGATTGAGGTGCAGTCTGGTCCTTATTTGGAAGAAGATGATATCATTCGTTTTGAAGACCGTTACGGAAGATGTTAGAGCAGGAGGTTATGTATGAAAAGAAATCTATTGTTTGTATTGCTGGGGTGTTGTGCAATGTTTGGTTTTGCCGTTCCCTTGCCAGAAGGAAGCGATGCCCGCATTACAGATGTCCGCCAAAGCAATGGAAAGATTGTGTATGTACGGCTGAAAGAGGCTACTGTCCTAAATACACCCTTGGGAGCTTTGGAAGCAGTGGAAGAAGTTTTTTTCTACGAGAGCGGGGCCATCAAGGAATTTCAGCCGGCAACTCCTGGCGATTATGATAGTCCTGTGGGAATATTGCCATACACTGCTTCTCCCATTTCGTTTTATGAGTCGGGGGCTGTGGAAGAAATGGAGCTGGCCAAGGCAACAGATGTCACCGGTTCCGTAGGCCGCATCAAGGTGGCCGCAAAGCCTATTACTTTTTATGACAATTGGATTCCCTCTTCTGTGGAGTTGGCGGAGGATTGTCAGGTAAAGGTAAAGTCCGGTGTTGTTTCTGCCCGTACTGGATATAGAATGTTCTTTCATGAAAATGGAACAATTCAGTCCTTTACTGTCAGTAAGTCCGAACCCTTGGATTCCTCCATCGGTAAGATTTATCCCCAAGAAGGCTCCGTGATGGCGCTCCATCCCAACGGTATGCTTTCCTCTGTTTCTCCAGAGGATATTTGTATGGTTACGGTGGATGATGTCCTGTACTTTACCAAGGCTTGCAGCCCCATTGCATTTAGGGGCGATGGTCGGGTGTTGCGTTTTTCTGCGGAGGCACAGGATTTTACCTTTGGTGAGTTTAAGTTTACCTTGGAAAATGGTTCCACGGAAATGTTTGTATACGAGGATGGAAGCGTATTCTTTTCTACCCCCGGTTATGTCCACCTGGCTGGTTTGGAATATCGTCGCCATTGCAACGGACTCTTTGTATCTCCCGCTCACCACCGTCTGATTTACTGGGAAGAAAGCTACAACGATACCTCTGTATACAGCTACTCCTATGACACAGAGGGAAAGTTAAATTCCACCTCGTTGAATATGAATATTCTTCAATACAACCAGGATACCATGAGGTATTTTGAAAATCCTCCCTTTACCTTTGATGATGATGGGAATGTAACAAGCTATCTGGGTTTTGAAAAAAGAAGGGATCCAGAAACAAGAACCACCTACAACCATCCAGTCATTGTAAAGGTGGCTGTCCGTCAGACTGCTCGTGTACCAGTAGAAATTCAGCAACCCCTAAAGCCGGAGCCTACAATTCCCACTCCAGAGCCAGTACGGCCTCCCCTGTACGAAAAATAGAATTTACGGGATATTCTTCTTTTGATTCCTGTACTCCATGGGAGTGCAGCCCGTGTATTGATGGAAAAGGCGAGAAAGATAGGTGGTGTTTTCTAAACCCAGCTGCATGGCAATTTCATAAATCTTTAGATTCGTGTTTGTCAAAAGCTCCTTTGCCTTTTCCATCTTGATTGTATTGATGGTATTCTTGATGGTGCTTCCGGTTCGGCTGCTAAAAACTCGGCTGAGGTAGCTTTCGTTTACTCCGATATAGGCGGCTATCTGGTTTAGGGTTATGGCCTCGTCAATATGCTGCTTGATATATTGTGTTGTTTCCACAACAAGGTCTATGCCGCCCCTTTGTTCCTGCAATTGCTGGCTATTTGGTTTTAGCTGGGTAATAAGATGGGTATATTGCCGTGCGGCCTGGGAGCTGTTTTGTAGGGCAGCCTGGGCCTTTCTGTCCTGTTCTATCTGTTGGATTGATTTTTTTACTGCCTCCACCACATCGCCAAAGTCTCCCGTTTTTGTAACGTACTCCACCACTCCATAACTAATGGCTTGTTTTGCGTAGGAAAAGTCTGCGTAGGCGGTCAGGAGGATAACCTTTGTCTGCCTCATGTTTTGGTGCATAAACCTGGCCACTGCAATACCATCTGCCTGGGGCATACTTATATCGGTGACAACAATATCTGGAGGATTTTTTTCAGCATAGTCCAAAAGCTCCTGCCCATTGGAAGCTACAAATTCTAGATTGCAGTTGAGACTTTTCCAATCAATCAGGTTTTCCAAAGCCTTTCGAACCATGGGTTCATCGTCAGCGGCTATTACTCTATACATGATGCCTTCCGTTCCTGTGGTATACGAATAATTACAGTGGTTCCCTTTTCTGGCTTGCTGTAAATACTAAGTCCATATTCTTGTCCATAAAACAATTGAATGACCTGATGCAGATTGTTTATTCCAACTCCATTGTGTTTGTGGGAAAATTCTTCTTGCAGAGAAGTTTCAAGGGGAAGGGTGATTTTTGAGCCAAATTCCAGTGGGGAATTATCTGAATCATCTTTTTTAAAAAACTCTTCCTTAAAGCCAACGCCATCGTCCCGGACAACAAGTTCCAGGATGTCTATGTTTTTGGAAGAACGCTTGTTTATAAGGACATCCACATGACCGCTTCCATCCTTTGGCTCAAAGCCGTGAACCACCGCATTTTCTACAACAAATTGAATGCAGAGCTTTGGCACCTGACAGTCCAGCAAGTCTTCGTCCTTCAGCTGGATATTGTAGGATAAACTTCCTTCATATCGGCTGCATTGAAGGAATAGATAGAACTCCACGTATTCCAATTCCTGCCGTAGCGAAACCTTTTCCCTGTCCTTGCGATAAATTGTAGCCTGTACTAGCCGTGAAAAGGCGGTAATCATCTTGTGTATGTCGTGATTTTTGTCCAATTGGGCTTTTATGGCAATCATGTTCAATACATTGAACATAAAATGGGGATTCATCTGGGATTGTAAAAATTTTAGCTCCACGTCCTGCAACAAAAGCTTCTTTTGATACACTTCTGTAATCAAATAATTAATGCGTTCCGTCATCTGGTTAAAAACGCTGGAAATTTCTTGGAACTCACGGCTATTGTATTCTGGGAGCTTTGTGTCGTACTGTCCTTCCTTTACAAGGATGATTTTTTCTCCGATTTCCCTCAGGGGAACCGTGAGTCTAAGAATCAGCAGGACAGAAAGTCCTACAATTACCACTGTCAAGATTATAGTGTAAATCAAATATGAACCAAGGGTCTGAAAAATCAAACCCATCAACTGATTTTCTGGAATTGCAATTACAACCTTTAGTCCAAGACGTAAATTCTGAGTGTGATAGCGATAATCTTGCCCATTCATGGTAATTGTAAGGGGACTAGGAGTTGTTTCAAGGAAATTGGCATGAACCACATCCTGTTCAACATACTGCTCCTCTCCAATAAGATGATAATTATACTTGTTAAAAAGACTCCAAAACGTTTGGGAGTATCGTTCTGTAGACCTCATCAACTGAAAAATCGTGTCCTTGCTAAAAGAGAAGGCAATGGTTCCCATGTCCTGCATAAAATTTGTGTACACAGTGAGAAAAACGTGGATGCTATCCTCATCAGAAAAAAACTGCACATCTTGACCATTCCCCTTAAATTGGGCATAAAAATTGATAATCCTTGAAGTGAGCTCCAGCTCTTGGCTAAAAAGACGCTGGTAATAGTGCGTTGCCACCACCTGTCCATTATGGCTCAGCAAATACACAGAGGTAAGAAAGGGTGAGGAGACCAGGTCTGTGTTTTTATCCGAGTACAAATTTGCCACGGTTCTAAATTCCTGCAGAACCTCCTCTGTGTTGGGTTTATAGTTTTGAAAAAAATCCAGCAGTGTGGAATTCCTCCGTACATCAAGGATAATATCCTCTGCAAAAAGGGCTTTTGTTTCTAGATTTGTCCCCGTTTCCTGAAGGAAAAAGTCTATGTCCTCTTGAATGTAGGAGCCAATGATATTGCTCATGGAAAAAAGCAAAAAACTTATTAAAAGGGCAAGGGAAACCAGAATAATGGAACAGTTGAGGATGATTATTTTTAATCGAAGTGATTTTCCCTGTTTAGGTTTCATTTTTGCAAGGTTCCTTCCAGCGATTATACCACAGAATAAAGGAGGTGATAAGACTTTCTTATGAATTGACAAAAGCTCTATCTGGGGGCAAAATAAGGAAATAAATATCACTTTTTTGATAAGGTTTTGTAAAGGGGCGTTAAATTGAAGGATAGATGGCATTCCTCACTAATTCTTTTCTCAATGTCCTTGATGGTTGTCTTGTTGATTCTTGCTGCTGTTCAATCTTGTCAAAAGTCTGTGCCGCAGGAAAGCTCTGTTGAAATAAAATTCATGCATGGCTGGGGTGGAAATGGTACAGACCATATTGCCATGAGGGACATTTACCAAGGCTTTCAAGATTCCCGACCGGATGTAAACCTTGTGATTGACTCTGCTCCTGATATTTCCATAGTGATAGACAAGGCTTGCGATATGTTGGCGGTAGATAGAATGCCAGAGATTATCAGTACCAATGGACGGGGAATTTATGTTGCAAATGCTACAGCCAAGGGAACGGCCTTAAATCTTACTCCCCATATTCTTCATGATGAGCAACTACGGGGCTGTGTTCCTCCCACCCTGTTAAGTCAAGTAGAAAACAATCAGCCCCTGTACTCTATTCCCGATGCAATGGAAGTACAGGGCTTGTGGTACAACAGAACAATTTTGGAGGAGGCGGGGCTCTTGTCTCCGGGACAGTCCCTTCCTTCTAGCTGGGATGAGTTTATGAAGCTGTGCCAGGAGCTTGTGGAATGGGCTGATCGTGAAAACAGGGAGATTATGCCCTTTGCCCTGGACCACCAGCGGTATCTCACTATTTTTGTTGCGCTTTTAGCCAGCCGTGGTGGGGAAGATTATCTTCGGCAGCTGTCCCAAGGATATCTTGATGAGAACCTCATTGAATGTCTGGGGTATTTGCGGGAGTTAAAAAAGCTGTCTTGGCCAGAAATTTTTTCTTTGGGCATTAATGATGGCCGTCAGTCCTTTGAGGAAGGGCGTTCGGTTTTTTTTCTCAATGGGGTATGGGATAATATTGTCTTTGCTGGAACCGACTTGGAGCCACATCTGGGTTATAGCGCCTACCCTGGTCTTGATGGGGTAACAGTTTCTTACGTTTCCCTGTCAGAAGGCTACGTAATCAGCGCCATGTCTTCTCCAAAGCAGCAAGAGGCCTCACTGGATTTCTTGAAGTATATTCTTTCCGAAGAAGTGCAGACCCGGATTATGGAGGAAACCCTGCAGGTTCCTCTGAATCCTGCCGTCAAGGTGGAAATGATTCGTGATGCCCATCCCTTGCTGGGAATGGCGTTTGGAGAGGCTTACAAGGCCCAGATTCAAGTTTCCACTGTGTACTCCTTGTGGCACGAAGCGGTAGTAGCAGCCTTTAACGACAACATAGCAGACTATTTGGACGGAAAAATTACTGCAAGGCAAATGGCTCAGCTGATGGAAGAAACCAGACTGGGATTATAGTCCTTCAAATCCTTGCAGAACAGGCGGCCTGTTTCTGTTTCACCCAACTCCTGAAAGCCCATGGCACGATAAAATCCGTCGGCACCAGCATTTTGCTTCCAAATACTTAGGAAAACACCCGCAGCTCCTGCTGCCGCTAAAAGTTGCCACATGGAGCAAATGAGTTTTTTCCCCCAGCCACTACCTTGTGCGGACGGGAGCAGGTTGATGTGAAGATGAGCGGGGTAGTCCTTGTGCCATGGCTCAGGCTCTGGAATGGCGTTGCTGTGGATTGCGTCTAGAATCTGTTGCTCTTGGAGGCTTTTGGTAGCGCTGTCCTTGGGATACTGGATACGCAGCTCTGGAAGCCAGCAGCTTTCCATCCATTCAAAGAAGGAATTGCTGCTGGGGGTTCCAATGCAGTAGCCTGCAACCTCCCTATTTTTTTCCAATACAAGACAAAAGTCCCTGTCAAAGGAGTAGTAGGGCAAGGCGCAGTATCTTCCAATCATCTCTGGCTGGCTAAAAAGGTGGCTGGCATCCCTTCCATAAAAACCTGTTTTAAGGCAAATGTCTCCGATAGCATCCAAGTCTGAAGCTTTTGCCTTTCTGATTAAAAAATCTTGAGAGGCTTTAGGAGATTCATTGACTTTGGCATAAGAATTGTCTTTCATCAGTATCAATATAGCAAGGATTAGCTGGAAAATATACTATTGCTGTTTGTGCAGTTTGTTGAAAAGTAAAAAAAGTACAAAATTAGGTAAAAAATTTGCAAACCTTTTTTACCGCCTCTGCTAAAATTAAAATACAAAGTTATAAGTGTTGGAGGAAACATGAAAAAGATTTTATTGTCAATTACAGCATTGTTGCTGGTTGGTAGCATGGTATTTGCTGGGGGTAAAAAGGATGCCCCTAAAGAAGAGGTGGTGGAATTCTATCACGGTTTTTATCACGCTGAAAGTGAATGGCCACCTGCAAAGGCAATGCGTGATATTTACGATGCATTTGCCGCCCGCTATGCTGATGGTCCTGTAAAGTTCAAGCCCATCCCAGTTGAAAACCGCTATGACATCACCATGGCTGCTATTGCTGGTGGAAATTTCCCTGACATCGTAGACATCGGTCAGCCTGTTCCCCCTTCTGCCATCAGTCAGGGCCTTGTCATGGACCTGAAGCCCTACATTGATGCCAATGGTCTGCAGGATGCAGTTGGAATCAACTACGACCAGAACATGGTCAATGGAAAGTTGTACACTGTACACGACCAGTTGGAAAGCCGCGGAACATGGTACAACACAGCCATCTTGGAGCGGGCTGGTGTGGATATTGCTTCCATGAATACATGGGAAGGTTTTGCCGCTGCCATGGAAAAGGTTCGTGCATTGAACGATGGTTCCTATGGTTATATCGCTGGACAGGGTTCTGTAATGATTTTGAACTCCAAGCTGGCTACAACTGCTGAAGGCCGTGCCTTGCTGAATGGTGCTTTGACCAAGGATGGCATCAACAGCGCTGCATTTAAGAATGCCTTTATTGAAACAGCCAGGTTGGATCAGGCTAATGGTTCTGCCCATACCACTGTTGACATCGGTAACATGATGGCTGACTTTAACACCAATGGTATTGTTGCTGTTCTTCACAATGGTGTATGGAATGCTGGTTCCATCGATGCTTCATTGAAGGATGCAATTGAGCCTGCCATCTTCCCCGGTAGCGTATCAATCTCTACAGCAAGTGGCGGTATTACAATCGCCAACAACATGAGCGACGCAAAGAAAGAAGTCGCACTCGAGTTCCTCAAGTACATGGTAAGTCCAGAAGTTCAGGAAAAGATTTTCTTGCAGGTTCAGGCTGCTCCTTGTAACGAGACTGTTGATGTAAACGCTTTGGCAGCCACAAGCTCAGACGTTGCAACAAAGAAACTTGCCGCTGCTATCGGTATGGTTGCTGATGCAGACAATATCGTTATCTGCTTGTCCACCCCTTGGGGACAGGATGTTCAGACTGCCATCATCAACGCCTTGATGGAGTGTGCCGTTGCTGGTGCTGACATTGAGGGTCGTTTTGCTCGCCTGCAGCAGGAATTGATTGCTATTGTTGGCTAATAGCTGATTAATCAGTTGGAATATGGGGCTGTCTGGGAGGTCTTGACCTTGCAGCTAGCCCCTTTTTTTATGGTAAGGAGTTGGATATGGCTACAAAACCCGGGTTGAAACAGAACCCCCTCCAATGGAAGCGCAGTGGCTTCATCGCATTTTTCTTGGCACCCACCTTGGTGGCCTTTTGCTTGTTCTACCTGTATCCCATTGTTACAGTATTTTATACTTCAATGTGCAAGTGGGATTACACAAACCTGGCAAATCCTCAGTTTTGGGGCTTTGACGAAATGTGGAACAACTATAAATATATTTTTATGGAGTATCCCTTTTTCTGGGAAGCCTTCCGAAACTCTTCTTTGTGGGCCTTGCTAGCTGTTGTTGTGCAAATTCCTATCTCCACCCTCATGGCTTTGGCTTTCTCCAGAAAAATGCGGGGTACAAAACTCATTCGTAATATCTACATTATCCCCTGTATGATTTCATCTGCTGCTATGGGACTCCTGTTCCGTCAGTTGTATAATCCTACCTATGGCATTGTAAATCCTGTCATTGAATTGTTTTCACCCGGATTTAAAGAAAATATTCTCTTGTTGAATGGACCGGCATTTATTGCCATGACCTGTGCCTATATCTTCTTTACTGGAACTACCACCCTCATGATTTTAGGAAATATCATGGCAATTCCTGAGGAAGTTCGGGAAGCTGCCATCCTTGATGGAGTGAGTGGTTTACGCCTTAACTGGTATATTACCCTACCCATGATTAAAGACACCCTGAGAACTGTATCTATCCTTGCGGCAACATCTGGATTCTTGTTGTACAACGAGGTCTTTTTCTTGACCAAGGGTGCGGCAGGAACCTACAGCATTAGCTATATTATCCGTGAGCTGGCGATTGTTAGTCCCCGTGCCCAGTTTGGACGGGCAAATGCAATCGCAGTAGTGCAAATTCTTATGGGTATGGTTATCATCATTGTAATCAATTTGCTGTACAGCAACTTTAAGGATCGCCTCAAGGCATCCCGCAAGGCATAAGGAGGTATGGCTATGACAAATTTCTTGCTAAAAAAACCCGCTGGTTATCGTAGTATCGAGGCCATGTCTCGTTGGAGCCGTTGGTTCACTTATTTTTGTTTGGCATGGGGCCTGTTGGTTGCCCTGGGACCCTTGGTATGGCTTGTTCTTGCCAGCTTCAAGGAAAATCCCCTGGCTCGTCCGGGTTTTGCCCTGCCGGAATCCATCTATCTTGGGGGATACATCTCCACCATTCGTGATTTGAATGTATTCCAGTACTTTGGAAACAGTTTTTTCATTGCAGGTATGTCTGTAGTTGTCAGCATTATGATGATTTCCATGTCTGCCTATGTTATCGCTCGCTTTGAATTCCGTGGAAGGGGCTTTGTAAGTACGCTTTTATATACTACTATGTTCATTCCTGCCACAGCGCTCACCTTCCCCGTGTATAACTTAATCAATCGCCTGGGAATTTACGACACTCGTAGTGCCCTGATTTTGATTTACGCTTGTAGCGGCATTGCCGTCAGCTTCTTTGTTATCAAAAACTACTACTTGAACATCCCCAGGGATTTGGAGGATGCAGCACGAATTGACGGTTGTGGTTATGTTCAAACCTGGTGGCGGGTTATCTTTCCCATTGCCCGGCCTGGTATCTTGACTGCTGGTGTCCTGGCCTTTTTGAACAACTGGAACGAATACTACTGGGCCTCCTTGGTAGTTATAAGTCGAACAAAGATGCCTGTTCCAGCCCTCCTGTCTGCATTTACTGCCCCTACCCGTACCGACTATAACGGTATGTGTTCCGCCATTGTGGTGATTATTTTGCCACCAATCATCTTGTATTGTATATTCAACAAATTCTTCATAGAAGCATTGTCTGGTGGAGCAGTCAAGGGTTAGGAGGAGTAATGAGGAAACTTACTGCAATTTTGATGGGAGCTGGTCACAGAGGGGCAGATGCCTATGCTGAATATGCGCTGGCCTATCCCAACGAAATAGAATTTGTAGCAGTGGCTGAGCCACGCCAAGACAGACGGGAGGAATTCTGCAAAATTCACGGTATTTCTTCTGACCGAAGTTTTGCCAGCTGGGAAGAGCTTCTTGCCCAGCCCAAGATGGCTGATTGTGCCTTTATTTGTACTCAAGATAGGATGCACTATGAGCCACTGCTAAAGGCTGTGGAGCTAGGCTATCAAATTCTGATTGAAAAGCCCATTACTCCAGATAAAACAGAACTGCTGGCTATTAGAGAACTTGCCCAAAAACACGACGGCATTATCAGTGTGGCCCACGTTCTTAGGTATTCCGCCTTCTTTTCCAAGATAAAGGAACTGCTGGATCAGGGAGCCATCGGAGAATTGGTAAACATTCAGCATATGGAAAGCGTGGGATGGTGGCATATGGCCCATAGTTTTGTTCGGGGGAATTGGCGCAACACGAAAGAATCCTGTCCCATGATTTTGGCAAAATGCTGCCACGACTTTGACATCCTTTTGTGGCTGGTAGGAAAATCCTGCAAGGCTGTTTCTAGCTTTGGGAGTTTAAAGGTCTTTAGGAAAGAAAATACCCCTGCCAATACTCCCAGCCACTGTTTGGAAGGCTGTAGCCATCGTGATGATTGCCCCTTCTATGCACCACGGTTCTACTTGGAAAACCCACAGGCTCCCTCTGGAAATCTCAGAAGAGTCGTGGCCATAGAAGATACAGATGAGGCTGTCTTACGGGCTCTTGCAAGGGGGCCATACGGTCGTTGTGTGTATCGTTGTGACAACGATGTTGTTGACCATCAAATTGTAAACATGGTATTTGAAGATGACATTACTGCAAGCCTTACAATGAGTGCCTTTACAGAAAATTGTCAGCGGAACATTAATCTTCAGGGGACTCTGGGTCAAATTACCGGTTGCATGGAAGACAACAAGGTTACTCTGGTGAACTTTGCTAGTGGCAACAAAACCGAATTTACCCTACAGGTTCCCCCTACAGGTCACAGTGGTAGTGATACCCTCATGATGAAGACCTTTGTAGAAATGGTGGCAGAAAAACTGTCACCAGAAACATCCCGGAATGGTTCTGCAGGGAGCAAAAACCGCAGCGATGCCCTGCAGTCTGTGGAAAGCCACCTCATTGCCTTGGCAGCAGAAAAAAGCCGGCTTTCCAATGGAGCCCTTGTCCAAATGGCTGATTTTTATACATCACAGGAGAGTCTATGACCCCAGAAATCTGGAAGCGCACGGAATGGTTCCGAGAGGCTAGGTTTGGTATGTTTATCCATTGGGGATTGTATGCCATCCCCGCCCGTGGTGAATGGGTACGTTCCCACGAAGAGTTATCTATTGAAGAGTACGAGCCCTACTTTCACCAGTTTAATCCTGTGGATTATAATCCACGGAAATGGGTTAAGATGGCCAAGGCAGCAGGAATGAAGTACATTGTTCTTACTGCCAAGCACCATGATGGATTTTGTCTCTTTGATACAGCCTATACTGACTACAAGTGCACCAATACCAAGGCGGGACGGGACCTAGTGAAGGAATTTGTTGATGCTTGTCATGAAGAAGGTATTAAGGCTGGATTGTATTTTTCAATCATTGACTGGCATCATCCTGATTACCCAAAATACGGGGATTTATATCATCCTATGCGGAATAACGAAGCCTATAAGGACGAGCAAATTAATTTTCCCCGTTATTTGGAGTTTATGCACAATCAGGTAAGGGAATTGGTTACGAATTATGGACAACTGGATATTCTTTGGTTTGACTTTGCTTACGGTGACATGACTGGAGAAAAATGGCGGGCTAGTGAACTTATTGATATGGTTCGGCAGTATCAACCAAATGTCATCATCGACAATCGTCTGGAGGGAAACGGAGACAAGCACGGTAGCCTCCTTACTACCAGTCCCTCAATTTACAGCGGGGACTTTGTAAGTCCAGAACAGCTGTTGCCCCCCGCTGGTGTTGTAGATGAAACAGGTCATCCCGTGACCTGGGAACTGTGCGCCACCATGAACAATCACTGGGGCTACTGCAATTTTGACCATGAATTCAAGTCCTCCAAAATGATTGTTCGTAAGTTGGTGGAATGTGTTAGCAAGGGGGGCAACATGATTATGAATGTGGGCCCTGATGCCCGCGGTAATTTCCCCAAGGAAAGCGAAATCCTTTTGAAGGAAATAGGTCAATGGATGGAACTAAACGGCGAGAGCATATACGGTTGCGGTATCAGTTCCTTGCCTAAACCTGAATGGGGACGCTACACCCAAAAGGGTGACACCATCTATGCTCATGTACAAGAGCCTCCTCTGGGAGCCCTGCCGATTATTGGTGTTCCCCCAGAAAAGCTGGAATCTGTACATTACCTGGCTAATGGCAGCCAGGTAAGACCTGGTTATGGCTGGAATACAGCCTTGTACAAGGATATAAGTTTTGTATCCTTTGGAGAGGATCCTGTATTTACCTACCCATTGCCAGACCCCATAGATACAGTTCTTAAAATTAAGCTAAAAAAAGACTAGTTTTCCTCCACTGCTGGGGAGTTTGATTCTGAGGAAGATGTAATCGCTGAGGAATCGGACTTTCCAGCCTTTAGGACTTTTGCAGTCCTTCTAAACCGAATGATTCCCAAGACAGAAGAGATGATTGCCACCGCCTCGTTTATCATTCCCCCAATGGAGAACACAAAGATGTTGTAGGAGAATATAAAGCTACAGGAAATTGCCATACAGTAGCGGGTAGCCTGGGGATTGGTAAGAGACAGGGCAAAGGTGTTTATAATCAATCCAATAGTGATGAGAATGGAATAGGCTCCTTCGCTGGTAAAAAAACTCAATCCGCCGATAATGACCATCAAAAGATACGGATAAAATTTGTAGGAGAAAATCTTTTTTTCCCGATTCATAAAAATGAGGTTGCGGATTACGCAAACCACATTCAACATCATGCCCGTTACAGCCCCGATAAAGGCATAGTTCAGCAGGATGGCTATTGTTACCAGCAGATTCATAAAGAGGATTTTCTTTTGGGTGGGCATTTGGTATGCCACAAAGGAGATTATCACTGCAATCAGTCCAAAAACCTGACCAATAAACTCCATCACCGTCATTCCTAAAATCATCTCCATCTCCTTATCCCCGTCTCCGTACTATAAACTCAATAGGAACGGTGGTGTTACATGTCTCAACCCGCTGCTTGTACATTGATTGCAGCTGTTCTTGTACTCGCACTGGAGCTTGCCCTGGTACTGGTTCAATGGGTATCCAGCTGCCGTCACTTTGGAGGGTGTGGGCGTGGGAAGTGTCTTCAAAGTACATATTGAGGATTCTCTTCACATCCTTAAAAACTTCTTCCTGCAAAACGGGGAACATCAATTCCACCCTTTTCTCCATGTTGCGGGGCATCCAGTCGGCACTAGAAAGGTATAATTCCTCTGAACCTCCGTTCTGGAAGTAGAAGATTCTTGTATGTTCCAAATACCTGTCAATAATGCTTACAACCTGGATGTTCTCACTCTGTCCCGGAACGCCAGGCACCAGCATGCAGATTCCCCGCACGTTCAGCAATACCCGTACTCCATTTTGGCTGGCCTCGTACAGTTTTTGAATGATTTGTTCGTCACCCAGACTGTTCATCTTTGCCACAATAAGACCGGGAACCCCCTCGGTGGAAAGCTGAATTTCTCGTTCAATTAAATCGAGCAAGCGGCTTTTTAGGGTAATGGGAGCCATAACCATGCGTTCCATTGGTAGAATCATGGAATAACCGGAAATAATGTTAAAGAACAAGGTTGCATCGTTGGCTATTTCTGGGTTTGTGGTAAACAGGGACATATCAACATAGAGTTTTGCTGTCTTGTCATTGTAGTTTCCTGTGGCAAGGTGAACATAACGATACATTCCCGTCTCTTCTTTTCTCACTACAAGAAGGAGCTTTCCGTGTACCTTTAGGTGGACAATCCCCTGTACAACAACAACTCCTGCCTTTTCCAGCTGGTTTGCCCAGGAAAGATTTTGCTTTTCATCAAAACGAGCCTTTAATTCCACAAAAACAGTAACGTGCTTTCCTTTTTTGGCAGCCCGTTCCAATGCCCGAATGATGGGAGAATTTCCACTGGTTCTGTAGAGGGTCATTTTTATGGCCAGGGTGTTGGGGTCATCGGCTGCATCGTTCAAAAAAGACACCACTGGGTCATAGGATTCAAAGGGAACGTGGATAAGCACGTCCCGCCGTTTTAGGGTGCTCCACAGGGGCTGCCCCTTTTCCAGCAGGGGTGGATAGTAATGCTCCCATTTTTCGTAGGAAAGGGGTGCGGCTTGAGGATAATCTGCTATGTCCAACAGGGTAGAAGGATCAATGGGCCCTTCTACTGCATAAACGTCTTGTTCAGAAAGATTCAGTTTTTCTTGAAGAAAATTTTTTAGGTAACGGGTAGTTCTTGTGCAGAGGAGACGCACCGGCAAGGAGGATTGTCTCTTTTCTAGGACTGCTTCCATAGCTTCTGACAAATCAATGGATTCGTCCTCATCCACAGCAAAGTCTGCATCGCGGGTAACCTTGAACAGCATTCCCTCTGCAACCTTGTAGCCTGGGAATAACATGGTTGCATACTGATAGATAATGTCATCAAGCAAGGTAAACTGCACTGCCTCTGGATTTTCTCCGTCGTAGGGAAGCCTTACAATCCTAGGAAGACTGCTGGGAATCTGGACAATTGCCACGGGAATATTGTCCTCAGTGGGAGCAAAGGGATTTTTTTCCTCGCTTTTTGAAAGCTGCTCCAGGGCAAAGGCTCCATGAAGCATTAGGTTTGATATGTGCGGAAAGCAAACTCCATCCGTGCGAATGGGAGTAAGCAGGGGAAAAATCTCTTGAATAAATTTAGTTTTAGTGAACTGGTGGTGTTTTTCCGTGTAGTTCTTTGGTGAGACATACTCTATTCCCTTTTCTGCTAAGTCAGGAAGAACCTGTTCCATCAAGGTCTTGTATTGAAGATTTACTACTTGATGACAGCGACTGGAGATTTGTTCAAGCTGTTGGGCGGCGGTAAAACCTGCAAGGTCTCGTTCTTCTGGATTGTGGAGCAGCTGATGTTTAAGACCTGCAACCCGTACCATAAAAAATTCATCAAAATTAGATGAGACTATGGCTAAGAATTTAAGTCGCTCCACAAGGGGAATGTCCTTGCGGAGAGCCTCGTACAAAACCCGATTGTTAAACTCAATCCAAGAAAGTTCACGATTAAAGAATAAATGTTCTGCCATATTTGCAATCTCACAAAAAACCGCCAGCCCTGTTATTTAGGGCTTAGCAGAGAATCACCTTGTATCCAAATACCGCTTCAAAAAGGCTAGCCTTTTCTTCAATAGCCCGTTGTTCCAATGCAAGAGAATGGGTATCTGGACATCTAATTATAAGTGTATCGGAATGAAAATCAATGGTAAAGTCTTGAATTTTTTGTCCATGTCCCCTGTCAAGGGCATCGGCAATTCTCAGCAAGGCGGTCAGTTTAAGAACAGTTACCCGGCTTTCCCTATCCTGTCGTGAAAAGTTGGGAATGTCTCGTGGCGCAATTTTTCCCCTATGTCCAAAGGCAATTTGAGAAATCATGTCGATTTGGTCACGGTTTAAACCAAAGATATCTGAATTGCTGATAATATAGCTGCTATGCAGGTGGTGGTCATCTGCCCCGATGAACATACCAATGTCGTGAAGGATAGCTGCCACCTCCAGGAGAATGCGGCTTTCTTCAATGAGTCCTAGTTCGGCTTTTAGCTTTTCAAAAAGCTTGAGGGCAATGTGACGAACGGTTTCCGCATGATTTTTGTCAATTTTATATCGATGCGCCAGGTTCCAGGCAGAAGCAATGATTTGTGCAAAGAAATTTTCCTGCAGCTCTTGGTTTGGCTGCTGAATAATACTGAGAATGAGTCCTTCCCTCGTGTTTGTATCAGAAACCAAGATGCTTTGTGCTTGAGTAAAATGCAGGAAAAAGCTGTAGGTCATCAAGGTTATGGCCAGGGTTTGGGCATCATTGTAAGAGAGCTTAAACTTTAGAACACATTCTTCTGCTGAATAAGACTGAACTTCTTCCGCAAAGGATGAAAACTGCTCGCGATTTATTTGCCACAACTTTGCACCAATTTGTTTTCCACAACTTCTTGCAATAATTTGCGCATCCTGTCCCACGACTACAAACTGAGTGATGTTGGAAAAATTAAGCTCCTGATCCATGGTGCTTCGCATTACCCGGATATAGTCTTCTAAAAAACGGCGAGTATCCTTTGTAGACGCCATGGATTTAAGGTGTTGCTCTATGATTATTGTTCCCAGGCGCAGGGTGTGAACACCGGCAATCTTTCCCTGTGCCATCAGCATAATATCTGTTGCTCCGCCACCAACCTCCAGAATAATTGCATTGTGTTCTTCCAGTAGGGGCAGGTTTTCTTGAAAAGAATTCCACACACCCAGGTACATGAGACGATTTTGCTCAATGCCATCAATTACCCGAACTCGACACCCTGTCTTTACCATAATGCGATCCAGCACCGCATCACGGTTCTTTGCTGCTCTAAGGGCACTGGTGGCAATGACAACAAGACTCTCTGGCTCAATATCCCAAGCTTTAAGCTGCTCTTGAAACCGGTAGATGATATGAAGCCAGCTTACAAGAGTATCCCGAGAAATAATTCCTGTAGTAAACACATCCCGGCCTATGGGAATAGGCATTTCCGATTTATCCACCGCCTTCCATTGGTGGTGAGGAAGGGCATTGTGGATTAACTCCACCACCAGAAGCCTTATTCCTGTGGAACCAATTTCAATAACGGCCTTTGTTTCCGTCATATTCTAAAGTTTATCGATAAGCATTGAACACTTGCCGGAGGGAATTGGCAAGGTCTTTTTCTTTTGTCCAAGAATATTGATGGTGAAATAGTAGAGCTTTTCACTTTCCATTTGGATTTCCCATCCACGTTGGCTCTTGTTAGAAAGAATCGTAATGAGATTTCGCTTTAGAGCAAGGTTTTCAATGCCCATAATTTCTAGATTAGGAATAATCCAGTCCACAGTTTTTCGTGGCAAACTGATGGAAAGTCCGATTACATTTTCAATCATCAATGCGATGGTAGAAAGGGCTGCATAGGGAAGATAACGCTTTCGGGGAAAATTTTCGTTGCCGTCCATTGTAGCAACCCCTTCCCTACATGGTTGATAAGCCTCCCACAAATCTCCCTTAACCTCCGGGTTGTTTGGGAACATTGCGTCTATCATGTAATACAGGTGACGAATGGAGCATTCTCGGGCGGTATCCCATTTTTGGTACTTTTCCAAACCCTTGATAACCATAAAGTTGAAGGGTGGGTAAACACTTCCGTGGAATCCATTTCCCACCTCGCTAAAGTCCGGGCTGTCTGCGGATAACGTGGGGAAGGGGTGGTCTGTTCCAAAGGTTTTCTGGTCAGAAAGGTGGGCAATCAGCTGGGTAGCCCTGTCTTCATTGGGCATTTCTGCCAACAAGGGCAAGAAGCCGGCAATGGTTTTTTGTGGCAATTGCTGCTGGTTTTCATCCAAATCGTGATAAAAAGCAGTATCCCCGTTCCACATCATGGAATTGATGCGAGTTTTTAGTGAAAAATACTGTCTCTTGTACTGGAAATTGATGTCCTTGTCGTTGAGAATATCTCCCAGGGCCGCCATATACATGGCGTTGACCGCCAAGAGGGCATTAAAATCAACGGGATAAAAAGCTCCCTCACGGGGAGAATCGTACATTCCGCAGCTTTCTATAGGAACAGAATACAGCCCGTTCTCCTGCTTAAAGGTTGTATCTATCCATGTCATATATCTTTGGAGGATAGGCATGATCTCCTTTATGCGGCGCTTGTTTCCAGATTTGTGGTACAAATTGAATTCAGCCCATGCAAAAAGAGGAATTCCTATACCCTCTGGGTTGGAGGATGTCACAACGGGGGTATTGGAAAGGGAGTCATATTTATAGCGAATAGCTCCATTGGATTCCTGTCTTTCATAGAAATAATCAATGTTTTGATATGCTGGATAATTCCTATTTGAGTAGACGAGAGAAAATGATGAGAAGATGGACTCAAGCTGGTCCAAAATGAGCTTGTCATCTTGCGGATATATAAAATATCCGTCAGTACTATTTTCCTTTGTTGTGGGGACAATCCAATAATCTTGAATCCAAGCCCACGTTTTATCATAAATATCTACGAAATCCTGATCATAAAAATGAATCCGGGGAAAATCACGTTTGTTCACAGACGCTCCTATACAACCTACAGTATATCATAAAATGTTAAAAATTGGTACAAAAAGATTTTTTTTTGTACCAAAGTAAAGGATTGTCAGGAAGACTCTGTGGATGTTGGAACTTCTGCAGCTGGTGGACTTGTCTGGGTTGTAGTGGTGGTAGTTGCAGGTGCTTGGGATTCCGGGGCTTCTGGTTCAGTAGGAGTGGCAGCGTAGTAGAACTTGATTGCTTCCCGCTGCACCTTATGCAGGGATTTCAAAAGAAGGGTTTGGGTCTCTGCGTCAAACACATAGCCAGAAGAGTTGTAAGACTCAAACTTTGGGTCAGTTCTAAAGGAAATATCATAAATGTCAATACGACGGAAGGGGCGAATTCCATTGATAATGGCATGATGTGTTTCTCCCGAAGGGAAATCCAGTGTAATGGTAACATTTCCCTCAGAGTCTCTGACATAAGAAGTGTCTCTGGCAACTGTCCATGCCCATACTGGGGTGTTGTTTCCAGACATACTTGCATCAGCGATAATCTGTATATGAGGATAATAGGGGTTGTTGGGCACTACAATGGGATACAACTCTGTCATTATGTGAAGGTTTGAGGAAACTTCTGGTGTAATGTAGGAATTAACAATAAGGTTTCCTGTAGCCCTATAGTCTATGTTTCCTGTAAGTTGACCATAGGAAATAAGGGACATACCTACAGAGATTGAATCAAGAATGGGAAGGGCTGCATCGTTTTCTTCCAGGCGGATAATGTTGTTTTCCAACATACACGCAGCCGCAATAATTTCAAGACAATTATTTAAAATCGGTTGCAAGCCGACAGATAAATTTCTGTTCAAAGCAACAAGCTGTGTATAGGTGTCGAGAATGCCGGCTGCCTGTGCAACAGAGGGATTGAAATCAGCAAGACCTGCTGGCATTGCCAGGAGCTCCTCTACAAGGCCATTTCCTTCCATTGTACAAAGCACTTGTGCTAAATCCTGGATGGTAAAGATGTCAAGGCTCTTTTGTTGGATGGCATAGTCAATCATGCTCCTTCTGTTTTCCATGTGACGCTGAAGGCTAGGATTCATTGCCGTGAGGCTGTTAAAGTAGGGGGCAGACAAGAATGTCCTGCGACTTCCTGTTTTCAGGCTGGAGGGAATCTTGTTGATAGCTTCCCTATACTGGCGATTTTCTGCCATTGCCGCAACGTAGGCAACAACCATCTGCTCTGTAGAAGTTTCGGACAAGGATTGGGAGGCTAGTTGAATAAAATCAGTCTTGAATTTGCTGATAGTTTCTACGAATGTGGTTTCTGCAGATAGAGGCAGTGCATTGACCATGGAGAATTCAAATCCATACAGAGGGTCAAAGGTGTTGTATGTTGCAAACTGTTCCATGTCACTTAGAACAAGGTGGCTTGAAGTGATTTCTGCTGCAGAAACCTCATACTGCTGTTGCTTTGAACTGATAATAAGCCTTCTTGTGTTTTGTTCTGTAACAAGATACCCACTGGTAGGTTTATATGATATAGCGATATTTTTAGTGTCTTCGGGCAATTCTGCTTCTATGGACAGAAAGTCACCTGTGTCATCTGTTTTGATTGAGAAATGCAGTGCAATTGCTTGGTCAAAGTATAGGGTAAAATTGGAAGCATCTATTTCTTTCCAGCTATAAAGTGACACGGGTTGCACTGTGTCATCAGCCTTGGTGATTGTCACGGGACTCTGGTCATCTGCAAAAATATTCAGTCCTTTGTAGGTGGCTTGAAAGGTGTTTTTTAGCAATCTTTGTTGGGAGTCCGATTGAGTTTCTACCAACTGGAGGCGTAAACCTGCAAATGATTGGGATAGAGCCGTTTCACTCCTAAATTGAAGAAGAAAAATGCCGAGAATAATAACGCTATAAAGGACTGTAAGTCCAAGAAACTTTCGGATAGGATGCTTAATCATTTACATCAGTTTAGCTAATGACGGCGACAAAATCAACTATCCTGAGCAAAAAATGGAGTACGTATGAAAAAACAATCCAGTGGGTCTCTTGTAAGATGGGCAGCCTTTTTTGGGCTCTGTTCATTTGTATTCTTTTCTTGTAGTTCTACCCCAGAACCGGTAACAAAAGTTCCTTCCAGTGAAGTTCCTCCTGTGTCACAGGTGGAAGAAGAACAAGAAGGAGCTGAAGCACCAGCTGAACCAGAGGTTTTTACGACGGTAAATTTTGCTCAGCGTTTGCAAAGGGTGTTGAGCGAGGGTTCGTTGGAGGATGCCTTGGCCTTGTTTGACGAGCTTCCCCCCGAGTATGAGGATGACCTTGATATGCAGTTAATCTACGCCTCCCTGTTGGTGTCTGCAGGACGGCTGGAGGAGGCCTCTCGGGTAACGGACAAGCTTTTGGCCAGCCATCCAGACAATACTGACGTAATGATGCTTTCTGTTATGTTGGCCAAGGCTTCTGGTGATTCCTCTGCAAAGAATGCCAGGTTGAAGGAGTTGCTGGAAATTGATCCCCACAACAGTGATGCAAACGTAGCCTTGGCTGATGACCAAATGCTGCGGAGAAACTACAAGTTGGCTGGGCAGTACTATAGAAAGGGCTTGGAAAAAGACCCTGAACACATTGATGCCTTGTCTGGGTATGGGCAGGCTTCTTATTATCTTGGTGATGACAGGGCCTCTCGTAGTGCCTTTGAGAAAATCATCGAGCTAGACCCCGACAACAGCATAGCCTATTCCTTTTTGGGTAAGCTAGAGGCTGTAGAAGAAAATTATTACGAGGCAACAAAAAACATTGAAAAAGCCATAGCCATAGATGATGATATTTATGATTATTGGCTGGACTATGGTCAGTACCTCCGTTATCAAGGCAAGTTTGAGGAGGCAGAAGAGGCTTGGATAAAGGCAAGGGATTTGAGTCCGGATTTCTTCTTGGGGTATGCTTATTTAGCTGGACTGTACGATGAGAGGAATCGTTTTGATGAAGCCCTTGAAATGTATCGAAAGGTAATTGAGTACAATCCCCAATATTATTTTGCATATGAGTCCATAGGAATGTTGGCTTGGCATGAAAAGAATTATTCAGAAGCGAGAGAGTCCTTTGAAATGGCCTATGCGGCCTATTCTGACAATGTTTCCTATCCATTGATGATTGCCGCTACATATCTTAAGGAAGGTAAAACAAAGGAAGCCAAGAATTTTCTGTCAAAGGTAATGCGAAATCGTGCAACAGATAGTGTTGAATACATGATGTTGCGCCTTTATTACGATGGTCTGGCAGACCAAAGAGTTGCACAAAAGATTGCAAATGAGAGCGATAGGAACATGAAGGGAAAAATGATGTATTACTACGGTTTGTTTAACGAAATCAATGGTAATGACGTTCAGGCAAAAAAGTATTATACTGATGTCCTTGCTCTTAACAGTCCCATGTTCTTTGAGTACAGACTTGCAGAATGGGCTGTAGACGAAAGCATGAACTAAAAGAAAGCAGGAGCATTCATGAGCCAGACAGAAAAACGCCTGACCTTGCAGGGACGGGAATTTATTCTTTTGGGAACTGCCCACATTTCCCATGAAAGCATTGTACAAGTCACCACGTCAATTCGGGATGAAGCCCCGGATTGTGTTGCCATAGAGCTTGACGAACAACGCTATGCTTCCATGAAGAACCCTGAGGCGTGGAAAAATCTGGATATAGTAAAGGTGCTCAAGGGCGGCCAGGGCTTTGTACTCATGGCTAATTTGGTTCTTGCTTCATTTCAAAAGAGAATGGGGGCTGACGTTGGCGTAAAGCCAGGTGAAGACATGAAGGCCGCCATTACCGTAGCGGAAGAAATGAATGTTCCTGCAGTAATGGTGGACCGCCCCATTCAGATGACACTAAAGCGAGCTTGGGCTAAGAATTCCCTGTGGGGAAAGTGCAAGTTGTTGGCAGTGCTCCTTTCCAGCGCCTTTGAAAAGTCAGAAATTTCTGCCGAGGAAATAGAAAGGCTCAAAAATGAAAGTGAGATGGACTCCATGATGAATGAGATTGCCGAGTACCTGCCTGCCGTAAAGGAGGTTCTCATAGACGAGCGTGACCGCTATCTGGCCAGCCGTATTTGGGACGCCAAGGTAAACGGGGAAGCCGCTAAAAAAATCGTTGCGGTTCTCGGAGCAGGTCACCTGCCCGGTGTTGTTCGTCATCTGGAGGCATTGGCGGCTGGTACTGTTTCTTCCGATACCACCGAAATTTCCCAGCTGCCTCCCTCCGGCATTGGAGGCAAGGTTGCGGGGCTTGTGTTCCCCGTGTTGATTGTGGGACTCATTGTGGCAGGCTTCTTTACTGGAGGGGCAAGGGCTTCTCTGGATATGCTGGTGCAGTGGGTTTTATGGAATGGCTCCCTTGCTGCCTTGGGAGCGCTTTTGGCGGGAGGCCATATTCTGAGCGTGTTGGCGGGATTTGTTGGAGCTCCCTTGGCCACCTTAAATCCCGTGGTGGGAGTGGGTTTGTTTACAGGTCTTGTTCAGGCATGGGTAAACAAGCCCAAGGTAGAGGATATGGAGCGTCTTTCCGATGATGCAACCTCTATAAAGGGGATTTATAAAAATAGAATCCTGAGGGTGCTGTTGGTATTCTTCCTCTCTTCCATAGGAGGGGTGGTTGGTAACTTTATTGCAGTGCCTTCCTTGGTGGCGACAATCGCTGGATAGCTCAAAGAAGGGTGGATTATGGATAGATGTGTTTTATTTGCTGGAAAAGAGTATCCTGACGGGAAAGATTTTGCCCTTGCCGCAGCAAAACATGATAGGAAGGCTGTGATTTCAGTGACTGAAATGTCAAAAGCCTCCGATGAAGGACAGATTTCAGAAGGAATCTATCCTGCCCAATGGACTAGAAACTCTCCCTTGTCTGCACGCTCCCTGATTCTTCAGGCCGAGAATTGCTGCGGGGCTTTTCAAGAGGCTGTTATTATCTTTGATACAAACTGGTATTCAGGGGACTTTGAGGAATTAAGTCCCGGTGTCTGCTCAAAGGCCATTGATACAATGATTGGTAGTTACACCCATCTTGTAAGTGAACTTTTAGCAAGGTTTAGAAAGAAGGGTGGAGGCACACTTGTTTTTGTGTTAAAGAAGAATAGTTCCGGTGAAGCAAGTAGCGGCGGATTTTCTAAACCGGTCAGTATCCTTGCCGGTATGGCAGAAGGAGCTTTTAGGGGTCTGGGAGAAACACTTGCTACAAATTATGCTGAGGATGAGTCCTTGAGGATTGTTCTCACTAAGGCTGATTACGGTACTACAGACAATCAATTTGCTAACTGGCTTTTTGAAATTTTGGATGCACCGAACAGTGTTGTAGGCAAGTACGACCCAAAGAAGGGACCCCAGTGGTATAAGATGGGGGCAAAAACAAGTAAGGTTGGATTGTTCAATCCCTTTCAAAAAAAATAGGATAGGGTATGGGCGCGTTCTTTGCTGGCATTGCAGGTACATCCCTATCTTGGGAAGTGTGTTTAGTTAGAATACTTCTAAGCTTTTTGGCAGGAAGCATAATGGGCCTGGAAAGAAAGTTTAGGATGCGTTTTGTGGGCATTCGTACCCTGGTTTTAATCTGCGTCTCTTCCTGTGTAATCATGCTGCTTTCGATTTATCTTGCCCAAGGAGGGTTTGCCAATACTGGAGATCCAGCAAGACTGGCAGCCCAGGTTGTATCTGGAATTGGTTTTTTAGGGGGAGGGGCCATCCTCCGGGAGGGCTTCAACGTAAAGGGACTTACCTCCGCAGCCATTATTTGGACAGCGGCAGCCTTGGGATTGGCTGTTGGCGCAGGGTTTATATTTCCAGCCCTTGTTGCCTTGGTTCTTGCCCTCCTTGCCCTGGTTTTGATAGAATTTTTGGAGGAGTTGTTTTTTCCTGCAGAAGAGTTAAAGGTGCTTTTCATCAATTGTGGTTCTTCCCAACCAGAACTGAAATCCCTGAAACGAGCTGCTGCTAGATTTGGAATAGTTGTGACAAATATAACCGGAGCCAGCTTTAAGGACAATGTTTTGAAAGTCAGTTACGAGGTTCGTATTCCTAAATCTATAGATTTTCATAATTTTGCCCGACAGCTTTTCCAGGAATTTGATGTGGTTTCTGTAGAACTCCGCTAGCTCTAATTTCTTCTAAACCTCATTCTGTAGCAATGTTTTCTACTTTTTGCAACTTTTTTCAAAAATAATCTATTGTGCTTATTGACAGTTTTTTTTTATAGTGCTATCATACTGTAACATTACGACGCAGGGTAGAGCAGTTGGCAGCTCGTCGGGCTCATAACCCGGAGGTCGCAGGTTCAAGTCCTGTCCCTGCTAATGAAGAGGTCTCTCATAAGAGAGACCTCAACTATTTTTAAAGACAGGACTTGAAGCCAAGCTCGTCCCCGCCTGGCGGGGTGAGTCGCAGGTCTTGGCCAGGCAGGAGATGACGCTCTCCAGTTCTCCGGCGCTGATGCCCTTGTCCTTCAGATTCACCCCCTGCACGGGAATCCTCCGCTCCACAAACCACCGCAGGGCCTTCTTGGTGTCAAAGCTTTTGCTGCTGCCAAAAATCTGTATTGCCATCAGCTCCTCCTGAATCAGTCAACTATACCACGGCCAAGAGCCATCTGCAAGAACCGTGTTCCGCAGGCTGCCGCCCCAGCAGGCCCGCTGACCGGGAGTGTGTCGCGGTGAACTTTGGGCTGCTGGGGAGACTTACTGGGCGGTGCCGGTGGAGGTCATGGGCTGGGGATTCCACTGTGTCAGGTCAAGGTATTCGGTGGCCTTGTCCTTGGAGCCGGCGGCAAAGCAGGCCGAACCATACTGACCTTCTCCCTGTGCTCCAGTCTTGGAGGAAAACGCCGCCCATTCCACCGTCTCTCCGGTGATGGAACGAACATACACTGGCAGATAGCAGCCTGAATGGGGATTTGTCTCGTTGAAATTCGGATATTGTGCAGAAGAATAGTTGGAGTGGGTGCTGCACTTCAAGAGATAAACGGTGTCTGCATCCGTTGACGTGCTGGACACAATCTTCCCTTCGGTGCTGTAGTCGGTTCCAAAGCCCAGCTTTATGGTGTCCGGGGCTGCAACGGCAAACAGCTCGCCGTACTGGCCCTTGTAGGTTTTCCCCACAAAGTCCGCCAGTGGGTTGTTCTCCACTCCGCCTACGGGATTGCCGCATCCTGACATCAGGATGGTGATGATGATGAGGGCGGTGATGGCTCCCCTCCGTACAGCCTTCGCTTTGTTCACTCTTGTGCTCATAATGAGCCTCCTTCAATATAATTTTTCCTGACCGTTCATTTCAGGATAAGATGCAGATTAGAATGTAGCCTTGATTTTCACGGTATAGCTGCGGGAGGGCGCCCAGTAGCCGTCGTGGTACAGGTAGCGCTGGTCCAGCAGGTTGTTTCCTTCCATTGTAAAGGACAGGTTCTGGCTGTAGTGCCAGACTAAGCGACAGGACACCAAGTGGATGGGGGCGTAGTAGGTGGTGTTGTAGTTTGACGTGTACCGTTTTGAGGTGAAGTCGTAGCCCACCGCCAGCTGCCAGTTCTTGTAGCCTGCCGTCACTGCCGAGTTTGCCAGCAGCAGGGGGACCCACATAATCTGGTTGCCGTAGTATGCCTCGTCCAGCAGGAAGCTTCTGGTGAGGGACAAC
>JAGBFT010000119.1 GCA_017936345.1 Spirochaetaceae bacterium | reverse complement strand
GTCATCACCACCAAGGTGGGTATCACCAGCGGTAGATTTTACCTCAAAAACACCGTCTCCCAATTCCAGGATTGAAATGTCAAAGGTACCACCACCCAGGTCGTATACAGCGATAGTCTTTTCAGACTTTGACTCCTTGTTAAATCCATAGGCCAAGGAAGCGGCCGTAGGCTCATTGATGATACGCTTGACATCGAGACCCGCAATCTTGCCCGCATCCTTTGTTGCCTGACGCTGGGCATCGTTAAAGTAGGCGGGAACTGTAATTACTGCCTCTGTCACAGCCTGGCCAAGGTAATCCTCAGCAGTCTTCTTCATCTTCTGGAGAATAAAGGCACTGATTTCCTGTGGGGAATACTCCTTTCCTTCAATATCAATGCGAACATCCTCCCCATGGTCTACAACCTTGTAGGGCACCATCTTTGCTTCACCAGAAAGCTCGCTGTAACGGTGACCAATAAAACGCTTGATTGAATATACTGTATTCTCAGGATTGGTAACCATCTGGTTCTTTGCAGGCTGCCCTACAATACGCTCACCCTTTGCAGTAAAACCAACGATAGAAGGTGTTGTACGTCCACCCTCAGAGTTCTGAATTACAACAGGTTCTCCGCCTTCCATTACAGCAACACAAGAGTTTGTTGTTCCCAAGTCAATACCAATAATCTTACCCATATCTTTATCTCCTCTAATTAACTAAAAATCATCTCATTTGACAACAGCAATAAAAGCTCCCGTCTCCAACCCTTCGATTTATTCAGCCTTATCCCCAGGATTTTCTGCAGCATCATCCGCTGCCACAGAACCGTCTGGTTTCTGTACCATTACCTTGGCATAACGAATAACCCGTTCCTTTAGCTTATACCCTTTTAAATATACTTCCGAACATACTGGCTCGGCAACCGGTCCTGTCGTACTACCAATAGCTTCGTGGATATTGGGGTCAAAGGCATCTCCCTTTTCTCCATAGCCCGCCAAATTGTATTTATTCTCCAGCATGGAGACCAACTGGTTCTTTATCATCTTGACCCCTTCCACCACGCTGGCAACGTCAGTGGCAGTGGCTGCAGCATCCAAGGCCCTGTCAAAATTATCCAAGCTTTCCAACAGGTCTGAAAGTAGGTTGGCATTGGCATAGTCAAAGGCTTCCTGCTTTTCCTTAATCATGTGCTTGCGATAGTTCTCATGATCTGCGCGTGCCAAAAGATACTGATTATGAAGTTCCTTATTCTTTTCTTCTAGCTCAGCCTTTTCCCGCTCCAGTCTCTGGACAGCATCCTCCTCCGTCTCATCTGTTGCTGGAGTTCCGGAGCTTTCATCCTGAACCTCATCTGTTACACTGGAATTTTCCACAGGCTTCTGCTGCTCCAGTTCTTCCTGATGTTCCTTTTTCTTCATACCTTGTCTTCCTAACGACATAAATCAACCTTGGCAGTTAATTTATACCATCCATAAGTTTCTGTCTAAAAGATACTATCTTGACTGGCCAATCGTCAATTATTTTGAAAAAATATTTTCCATAAACACCAATAAGTCCACCAAACTACACCAGATACCAATCAGGGAAATTATTCCCTTCCTTGTCTTGCACCCAGCACAAGCGAACCCGGCACTGTTCCATACAAACATTGTCTGCAAAGGTCTGCAAATTCTGTGAATAGGGGGAGCTTAAATCCTCCGGATGAAAAACCAAATCCAGTTCACTTTCCAAGTCTTCCCCCACCAATCGACCAAAGGCACCATTGAAACGAATCAAATCCTGGGCTACAGGCAAAAGATAGTCCAGTCCCTTTTCCTGATACTTGAATTTTATGAACGAGAGCTGCATCCGCTCAATTTCTTTGTGGGACAATTGATATATTGAATCAAAGGCATCTTGAGAGGCACTAGACTTTGAGCCATTTTTTTGTGGACCACTTCCCTTTCTTCCGAGATTATTGCACTGTAACCATTCAGCAAAGTCTGCAAAAAAAATGTCCCCACCAATGCGCAGGGGTTTTAACACGCTTAAAAACCATGGAACAGCTCTTCCTGCTGAATAAAACAGGGTACAGGCATAGGCCTTGTCCGCTGCCAAGTCAATATCCTTGGAAGAAAAGGTTTTTGTAGGTGAAGGCAATTCGTGCTCTACACAGGTAAAATCTATGTGATTCGGGTACAAGGAAAGGGCATAATTCAATCTATCCCGAAAAAGTCGGGCGGAATCCCCCTCCTCCTGAGCAAAATCCAAATCAAAGCCAAAGACAAGGCCACTTCTATTCAATAGTTCAATTTTTCGTTCAAAGGATTTTCGCCCCACCAAGACCTTGCCGTCCAGTGCCAGCTGTAGAGAACAATACAACTGGGACAATGACTGGCAGACCGCTCCATCCAATACAGAAGCCTTTATATAAAACTTGTAAAACAAATCAGGGGCTTCTTTTTGGGCACGACCAATAAATCGAAAAAAAACATCTCTGTCACCAGTTATAGCTTCATCAGCTACAATGAGCCGTGTTACTCCCAGTTCTATCAAAGAAGCAAGTCCCTCTTCTAGTTGAGAGGCATTAAAATGATATTCTTTCTCAGATTCCATAAAGCAAAATCAAAATACCTTAGACCTACAAAACTCCAAGATACTACAGCAAGGTAATTCCGGCCTCGGCACATTGCTTGCGCATGGACTCCGGCCACACACTTACCTGAGTTTCTCCAATATGAGCCTTACGTAAAAAATACATACAGAGACGGGACTGTCCAATACCACCACCCATGGTAAAGCTAAGCTCACCATTTAAAAGTCGTGAGTGGAAATACAAGTCTTTTCTGTCCATACAACCACGAGCCTCCAGTTGGGCCAGCAAAGACTCTTTGGAAACACGGACTCCCATAGAAGAAAGCTCAAAGGCACACTTCAACACAGGATTCCATACAATCAAGTCACCGTTCAAGCCACGATGTCCATCCCCAGTCTCGGTAATCCAGTCGTCATAATCGGGAGCCCGCCCATCATGGGGTCTGCCATCAGCTAGAGGAGCCCCAATTCCGATGATAAAAACCGCACCATATTTTTCTGCCACAAGATTTTCCCGTTCCTTGGCAGTTAGACCGGGATAGGATTTTTGCAAGTCCTCTGCAAAGATAAAGGTAATTTCATCGGGCAAAATGGGCTTAATGCTATCGTACCTGTCGTAGATGAAGAACTCAGTTCGTTTAAGGCAGCGGTAGATTCTCTTTACCACATCTCTCAGCAAGTAGATGGTACGGTCCTCTTCAGAAACAACCAATTCCCAGTCCCATTGGTCAACGTAGAGTGAGTGGATATTGTCCAATTCCTCGTCGCTTCGTATGGCGTTCATGTCAGTATAGATGCCAAAGCCTGCCGGGAGCTTTAAATCGGTTACCTTTACCCTCTTCCACTTTGCCAATGAATGAACAATCTCCATGGACTTGTCGTTCATATCTTTTACCGGAAAGGTGACAGCCCGCTCCACCCCATTCAGGTCGTCATTGAGACCTATTCCCTGTGGAACAAAAAGAGGAGCAGTCACTCTGGTGAGGTTCAACTCTGTGGATAAGGCCAACTGGAAAAAGTCTTTTATCATAACAATGGCATGCTCTGTTTCTCTCACAGACAGCAAGGGCTTATAGTTACTAGGAATAGCAAGTTGAGACATAGGTTTCCTACTTGAAAAAGAATAGATACAGGATTATACACTTGTCAAACACATTTGTAAAGTAGAGGGAAACACTCGTTTTTTAACCATATCCTGCAAATGAATTGACATCTTTATCTAATTCTGTCATAATGATGCAACACTGGCGGTTAGTTTCCGAAGGGAGGTGAGTACATAATGGCACATATTACAGTTGACGATTCCGAGAATTTGGAAAAAGCAATCAAGCGCTTCAAGCGTTTGGTGGAAAAGGAAGGGATTATCCGTGAATACAAGAAGCGGGAATATTTTGAGAAACCTTCCACCATCAAAAACCGCAAGAACAAGGCCCTTCAGCGGAAGTTGATGAAGAAGAACCGCAAGTCTTCTTCAGGAAGTAGAAATGCTTACTAAGCTTGCAACGGTCGTTTGGAAATCCAGACGGCCTTTATTTTTTTTCGCATCCCTTCTTTTTTTACTTTTTTCCTGTGCAACAACACCTCAAAACCAAGCCTTGCTTCCATACCACAGCCAAGAGTCCCATGTTAGACAGGGAGTAGATTTTTTTCCCTCTTCTTCCCCAAATGAATCCTTTCCTCCCCACTGGAACTGGGAAAATATTGTTGATGGCATTAATTACACGAGTTTTGCCTCCAAAAAGATTCCCCTTCGCTGGCACATGGTTTCCGTAGATTTGCATAATCCTCAGATTACCCCCGTTGCCTATCCCACTTGGGAAGATGTTGATTCAAAGGGAATCTTTACTGGAAAAACAACAAGGCAATTCCTGGAAAAAACATCTTCACTTGTAGCTCTCAATGCAAGTCCCTTTGAGACCCCCCTAAGCTATCTGTTTCCTCAAAGGAAAATCGTGGGTCTTTTTATAAACCAAGGAAAACTCATTTCTCCCGCCATACCGCGGTATAGCGCCATCTGCCTTGCAAAGACCAATGGGCAGTGGATACCAAAAATCATTTCCAATCAGGCAGAATACCCCCCTGAAACAGAGTTGGCCCTGGGAGGATTTTTTACCATCCTGAAAGATGGAGAAGTCCAAGACTTTCCAAGCTTTAGCCTGGACTCCCGCACTGCCATAGGAATTACAAAGGACGAGCGTTATCTCATTATATTATATATAGAAGGAAATAATAAAAAACTAAGTACGGGACTTTCTTATGAAGAATCAGCCCTCGTTATGAAGGCGGCAGGAGCCTGGAACGCCCTTCAGATGGATGGAGGCAGCTCTTCTGGTCTTAGTGTTGTGCACAAGGACATCATGGATAAATTTACCCTTCCTGTAGCAAATATTTTAGGATTTACCACAACCTTTCAGTAAATATAGATTGACCAATCAGGAATAATGGACTATCATTATCTTATGGGTATTGTAACATCTCAACAGCTAACAAGATATTATGAACTATACCGAGACACAGAGGTTATTTTTTCTAAGGAAGTTATCAAGACCCTCCACATGGATCCTCGCCAAGTATATGTAAAGTGTACGGATTCTCAATGGCCCTGTATAATTAACTCCACTTCTTTTTTGGGAGCGAAGATTATTATCGGTTCCAAGGGTGGAGCTTATGCACGATTGTCTAAGGAAAAGGGAACAGTGAACCTTCGGTTCTGTTTTTCCCAGGGTGACAAACAACCAATCAGTTTTTTTGTAAGCGCTCGTGTTCAGGATATTGTTCCATACATGGAATCTTCTGATTTGGCCATTGTAAATCTCGCCTATATCCAGAGACCACCGGATGACTTGATTGAATTGATTGGACGTCTTTTAGAGGCTAATACCAATGCCCTAAGAAGACGTGACGAGCGCATCCCCATTACGGAAGAATCCATGAGAAAGCTTTCCCTTGCAAAGTCGGATTCCGTTGTATTCATTGAGAGTGTTCCCCGCCACTGTATTGTGCGGGACATTTCCTTCTCCGGGGCAAAGATTTTATTGCTTGGTGTGGCGCAATTTTTAAACAACAGAAATGTGGTTCTTCGATTGGAATTCTACGATCCCCATGAGGTTATATCTCTTCCTGCAAGCATCGTAAAAACCGATGTAGCTCAGGGTAGAAAGGATATCATTGTTGTTTGCATTCAGTATGACCCGGCAAAGATACCCATTACCTACAAATTGCATATCAACAATTATCTGACAGGACTGCGTAAATCCCAGCTGTCCACATACCACTCCGCTCCAGTCACTGCATCAACAGTGTCTGCCACCCCCAGAGGAATCGGTAATGGAAGCGCTGCAAATCAGGCGGCACAGGCAAGGCCTATGGTTCCGCTAGCCAACAGAGTGAATGAACAGCCACAGGGAGAGGAGCCACCTGTAGAAGATACAGAGCTGCCTGTCTTTTCCTAGTGATTTAACTACTAGGAAATCTACGACAACTACCTGATTAACTAGATTGTAGACATACTATTTTTAGGATATGCTCATGAACCCGTCAAGTCCATTGGATAAGCTTGTTTATTTGAATTTACCGGAGGATATGGATTTATCTGCCTATAAAATTCAAATTGAACCCAATATTCCCCTTCCCGTACAAAAACCAGATGATGGTGATTTTGATGTTTCTCAACTCACCCCAGAAATGTTCTTTGCGGGAATTCTTGTTGTTCTGGCTTATGACAGTAAAAATCAACACATAGATTATTACCGCTCGCTCTTGGTGAAGGCAAAGCCTAACATAAAGCAGGAGCTCACAGAGGCTGCCATACTAAAGTCTAGAAACGAAGACTTTGATATTGCAGAGGAAATTTTTAGAGCCTTGCACGGCTTGGATCCAGAAGATATGCTGGTTACCCTGAATACTGCCATCTTTTTTGATCAACGAGCCGACTCATATCGCAAGTCTGGACTCATAGATGATGCTGACACCTACGATAACTATGCGGATAAGCTTTATACCCAAATTATGGACTCAGACAATGCTCCTGCTGACGTTTATTTTAATGCGGGGTTCTTTTTTCTCAAGCAAAAGAATTTCCCCAAGGGAAAAGAATATTTTGAAACATACCTAGCCCTTACCTGTGACATTAGTGACAAGGACTTGGGTGAAAATGGACAGTATAAACGACAACGAGCCCAGGAAATTGTCCAGGATATAAACAATAGAAACCTTGAGGACGAACAGTTTAAGGCAGCCTACGATTACATAAATTCTGGTCAGGAAGAAAAAGGCTTGGAAGAAATCAGAAAATTTCTTGAAAAAAATCCCAAGGTTTGGAATGCATGGTTTATGCTCGGTTGGGGACTTCGCCGTATTCAACGATGGAAGGAGGCTCGTGATGCCTTCCTGCAGTCCATTGAATGTGGAAGTACAGAGCCAGATACCCTTAATGAACTTGCCATCTGCTACATGGAACTGGGAGAATTTGATGAAAGCAGACGTTGTTTGGTTGAAGCTCTTTCCCTGGAACCAGAAAATACTAAATATATCTCAAACCTTGGATACCTTTCTTTAAAACAGGGAAATCCTCAGGAAGCAAGAAGATATTTTTTAACGGTGCTGGAATTTGACCCCCAGGATAAAATTGCGGCAAAAATATTGGAAGAATTAGAATAGCTTTTTTGAAGCTATCCACACCAAGAACCACCCTTGAGATGAACCTTGCGAAACGTTCTAAAGCTGGACAAAAAAGTTCGGTTTTAGGGGTGCATCTCGCTTTCCGGGTGCTATTTATTTATCAGTCTTGCCGGGAATTATAACCTTATCCCCCACCTTGATTCCCTCTCTTTCAAACCAGCCCTGTGGAACCTCCAGTGCATAACGAACAGAAACAGTGCTTGTCCAGCTAGCCATACTAAAGGGGGTCATGTGGTAAATATCACGAATCTTTCCAGTAGAATCAATATAAGCAATGGATAAGGGATGTGGTGTATTTTTCATCCAAAAACCAAGAATCTGGTCACGGTCAAAGATAAAAACCATTCCTGTTCCATCAGGAATTTCCTCTCTTTCCATAAATCCCCTATTCCTAGTCTCCTCTGTATCAGCAATTTCAGCCTCTACAAAAACCTTGCTGCCATCACTCCGAAGAATAGTAAGCTCGGTGGTGGGCAAACGAGAATCATCCTTACATGAAGCAAACGAGACAATCCCCATCAAGGAAATAAAAAACAGTATAATTTTTCTCATAACCAAATATTTCATACAAACTAGAATCCGTCCGCATCTTTTCTCGGGTAAAGGAGACTATAGACTTTCCAGGAAATTCTGACGATTTTTTTCTTCCTTAGTTAACTCCACATTGGAAGTTTCCTGAAGCTCCTGAAAAATACCTTCGTCAGTGTACTTCAAAGTGAGGGGACGCTCCAAGGCCATAATTACAGAACCATCCCTCCATTCAGATTTTTTAGGAGAAAGGCTGTCTGGATCACCGTATTTTGTACACAAGGATTTAAATACGCTGGCATAATCAACCCGTTCTGGGTTTAAGTTTAAGGTTATGATATAAAGACGGTCATTATCAAACTGAAACCAACACTCATTAAAAAAATGTATTCCAGCAGTAGAAATAAGAACCCGGTTTTCTCCCGGTAACATGGAAACATCCTTGTCACCCTTATAACCGTAGGCAGGGTCCTCTTCCAAGGCAACTTTTGCCGAATCTACAGACATCCCCAACACAACAGAACCATATCCACCAGGCAAGGCTCCATCAGAGGCTGCCGCAAACCAAGCAAAACCAAAAACTACAAGTCCAAAAAACACTGTTTTAGTTACAAATGTATCTTTCACAGATTTTCCCCTTCTAGGACAACTGCTTGCGGTAGAAAGCGGCTGCCTTCACGATCTCCACGCAGTCGGGAGCAAAAATCTTTCCGTTTCCATCCAGCCGCACGGGAGCTTGCTTCAGGAATGCCTCCACAATAAGCCGCTGCTTCTCGTAGGGAACTCCGCACATATTTGCCACGTCACTGGGAGTCAAATCAAACTGGCGGGGAACCTTGCCAGCCACCGGAGGAACGAACTTCTCCTTCTCCAGCTGGAGGGCCAGCATATCCACCATCTTGTGGACAGGATTGTCGATTGATGCATTGTTCAGCTGACGCTCCATGCTCCACAGACGCTCCGACAAGGTAACAGTAAGCCGGGACACAAACTGGGGCTGGGAAGTAACCATCTGCTCAAAGTTCTTGCGGTTTACCACCATCAGCTGGCAGTCCTCAAAGGCCAGGATGCTGGCAGAACGGGGAGTATCCTCCAGCAATGCCATCTCCCCAAAGAAGTCACCCTTCTTCAATACCGCCAGGATAACCTCCGTATTGTTGACAATCTTGGTTATCTTGACCTGCCCCTCTTGGATGATGAACATATCCTGGCCACTCTGGCACTCGGAGAAAATCATGGTACCCTTGGGATAGGTGCGGATGGTGTCCACCGATGGCTCAAAGTGGACGGCGTGGGAATTTGGCTTGAGCTTCACAAAACGTTTTTTTGCCACTTCCACGTTCAGCCCCTCAGGACAGGCTTTGATGTACTGGTAGTAGGCGAAAACGGCAGGGTCAAAGCATCCCACCTTGTCGTAGTAGCTTGCCACAAAGAACATCTGCTCAGGAGACTCCACGGAAATATTCTTCAATGCCAGCTGGGTCAGCTGCTCGTTCATAGTGCGCATCTTGTTGGCAAAGGTACGGATTGTCTTTAAGGCTACCGGTGCATTGCTCTGGATAAGGTCAGGATACTGATCCTTGCGGACGGCAATGGCCACCACATCTGTCTCTGCAATGACCGTCTCGTACTGGATATGACCAGACATACAGGGGACAACCCCCACGAAGTCACCGGGACCAAGACGTACAGGAGCCACACCAGGACGGGAACGCACACAGGTGACGGTACCAGTCCTGATGATATAAAATCTATCGCTGTTGGGCTTGCCTTCCACAATGAGATAGGAATTCTTACTAAAATTTACTAATGAAAGCTGCAACATGGCTTGCCTCCGATTTTACTATATTACAGTATAAAGAGTAGGAACAATATTTGTCAATCAACAGACAGAAGTTTCTCCTTCATTTGATTGTCGGTTTGTTTTCACCTGAACTATCTATATTTCTCAAAAAAATTATTTCAGGCTCCAGCAAAAATCCTGTTTTCTCCAATACAATTTTTTGCACCAAATCAACCAACCGCTCAATATCCTCAGCCGTGGCATTGCCCTTATTGATGATGAAGTTGCCATGCCATGGGGCCACTTGCGCTCCTCCCAGCTCCAGTCCCCGCAGCCCTGCCTCGTCCACAATCTTGCCGGAGGGCTTGCCGTAATCCCGGTTGTTCTTGAAGACACTTCCGGCTGATGGATAAGAAAAATGACCCTTCTTTTCCCGGTCAGCAACAAAGTGTTCTGAACGACATTTCATTTCCATGGTCTCAGCCTCATTGAGAGGTTTTACAGATAAGGTAGCAGAAAGAACAGGACAGTCTTTCATTTGCCCTTGAAAGGGTGAAACCTTGTAATTCCAGTCTTTGGGATTCATAGAGTATGACTCCAGGGTGACAGTCCACTGCCCTGTTGAGTCGACAGAAGGACAAGCATAGTCAACCCCTGTCAGCACGTCAGACATAGACATATCGTAACAGCGGGCATTCATAAAAACAGCACCACCCAAGGTACCTGGTAATCCAGAAAAATTTTCCAATCCACCGAGCTGGTGTTCAATGCAAAAGTCAAGAACTTGCTTCCATGTACATCCAGCACCACAATGGATAGATGATTTATCGGGGGAAAGAGAGATGGCGCTAAGTTTTAGGGTGGAAAGGATGGGATATTCAATCCCTTCGTCAGGAGCCACCACATTAGAACAGCCACCTAAAACTAAATAGGGAATGGAAAGAGTCCTGATAACCTGAACTGCTGTTATAAATGAATCTACCGTAAGTGGCTCCACCAAGAGGCTGACAGGTCCGCCTACCTTAAAAGTGGTTCTAGGGGCAAGCTCCTGGTCGTATAAAAAAAGTCCCTGGAAATTTCCCCCCATATTGATATTTTCTTCTATTTTCCGTACATTATACATGATAATAACTCTAGCATCCTGATTGGTTGTTACGTCATTATACTTTAATTCGGGAGAAAAAGCGAGGGCTTATGGCTTTACGATTATATAATACAATGGGACGGAAGATGGAAGATTTTGTCCCGATTCACCCTGGAAAAGCTGGATTTTATGGCTGTGGACCTACAGTTTATAATTATGCTCATATTGGAAATCTTCGACCATATGTTTTTTTGGACATCCTTGACAAAACCCTTAGTTATTTGAACTACGACATCACCCATGTCATGAACATTACCGACATCGGTCATCTTTCTGGTGATGACGATGAAGGTGAGGACAAGATGGTTAAAACGGCAAAGCAGCGAGGTCAGTCTGTTCTAGAAATTGCCCAGTTTTATACCGACGCCTTTTTCAAAGACATAGACAGACTCAATATTCGTCGTCCCGACATTGTCTGCAAGGCAACAGAGCATATTCAAGATATGATTGATCTAATCAAGAGATTGGAAGAGAACGGACATACCTATATGTCTGGTGGAAATCTCTATTACGATGTATCAACCTTTCCCGACTACGGAAAGCTTGCCTGCCTTAATCTTGATGACTTAAAGGCGGGGGCACGCATTGACGTGGATCAAAACAAGAAGAATCCCCAAGACTTTGTTCTGTGGTTTACAAAAAGCAAGTTCGAAAACCAAGCCCTTGTGTGGGATTCCCCCTGGGGCCGAGGATACCCTGGTTGGCATATTGAGTGTTCAGCTATGAGTATGAAATATTTGGGGGAGAGGATTGATATTCACACCGGTGGAATTGACCATATTCCCGTTCACCATACCAACGAAATTGCCCAATCCGAGGGGGCTACAGGTAAGCCTTGGGTTAATTACTGGCTTCACAATGAATTCCTTGTTATTGCCAAGGAAAAGGGACAGGATAACCAAGAGGCTGGCAAAATGTCCAAGTCTTCCGGAAATTTTTTAACCCTTCAGACCTTGGTAGACAAGGGATTCCATCCCTTAGACTACCGTTTCTTCTTGTTGGGGGCCCATTACCGCAGCCAGCTAGCCTTCTCTTGGACTGCCATGGAAGGAGCGAAAAATGCACGGAAGGCCCTGATTCAGCGAGTGGAAAAGGTTCTTTCTCAAAACCAGGGAAAGGTTCCAGAAAAAGGTTCCGTGACAATTTCACCCAAGGGACAGGTATATCTGGATAAATTTACTGCCGCCCTGGAAAATGATCTGGCAACACCCCAAGCCTTATCAGCATTACAAACTGCTGTAAAGGATGGTAGCTTGCCGGCAGAAGAAATCTTAACCCTAATAGAAATTATGGATAGTATTCTTTCTTTGAGCCTACTAAAAAGCGCTTCCAGCCTGTATGAAGAAAAGAAGGCAGCGGAAGTAGCAGTCAGGACAGAAATGAGCCCGGAAGATTTGGAAATTCAAGCTCTGGTAGATGAGAGAACTACCGCAAAAAAGGCAAAGGATTTTGTCCGTGCAGATGCTATCCGTCAGGAATTGAACGATAGAGGAATTCAAATTATTGACACTCCTCAAGGACCTCAGTGGAAGAGAGTGTGATAATACAAGAAACAGGTATTTATCATACAAATTTTTACAGAGGGTGTAACAAAGAGGAGTTCTAGTTGTTTGGTTTTTCAGATGGAAACACGGATAGTGGTTTAAATGCCGCCAATCCTAGTGATTTCAGAAAGATATACGATGGTGCAATGCAAATGCTCTACAAGGTTTCTTATCGTATTGTGGGCGATGAGGAAGCCGCAGAGGATATTGTCCACGACTCTCTTATAAAGATGAACGAAAAGGCCCTGTCCTTTCCGTCTCTTAATGATGCAAAGTACTGGTTGATTAGAGTAGTAAAAAACGCTTCTCTAAACTATGTAAAGCGAAAGGGACGGGAGCGAAAGGCCTATGAAAAGGCTTTATATGAAGACCATCGTAAGCAAGATTCTGGTGAAACAGAATTGTTGAAAGAGGAGACTCGAAAAAAAGCAAGGGAAGCCTTGGACAAGCTGCCGGAGAATCTGAGAGTGGTACTCATTTTACGGGAGTATGCCGAATTAAATTATAAGGAAATCGGTAGAGTACTAGGAATTACGGAAGGCAATGTCAAGGTTCGAGTTTTTAGAGCCCGGGAACAATTAGCAAAACTCATAGGAGAAGACGATGTCTACATGCCCTGATTACGATATGCATTCAGTGTATTTGGATGGTGAATTACCTCAAAAGTATGCCTTGGATTACGAAACTCATTTAACAAGCTGTCAACGTTGTCGTGATGATTTTATCAAAATCCAAAGGCTGAGCACCATCTTAAAAGAGGAGGCAAGGGAAAGTGAATTATCTTCTCAAGAATTGGAAGTCAGTTTTGCAAGGCTACAAACAAAATTACACTATCAAAAAACTATAAAGGATATTCAGCCACAAAATATCAAGAAATTTACATGGGTTGTTCCCGCTGTGGCTGCCGCTGCCTTGGCTTTTGCACTTATTTTACCGATGGGTACTCATTCTCCTATTTCAGCTGCAACTAAGGAACAGCCAATAAGCATTGCGGCCAGTGCCCTAACTGGAGGGCTTTCCGTAGCACCGTCTGTAAATTACAATACAGCACGATTCTTACAAGATTCAGTGATTGCAGAAGAAAATTTCAGCAATATTCAAACTGTGTCACTGTCTAGAAATGAGACAATTTCACCCATGGATTTTTTCAGACCATCCTTTGATAAGTCCGAGGATATTTCCATAAAGATGACCTTGTCTAATTTGTCATCCATTCCGGTACAGGGAAGCACAACGGTTCCCATTCAAATGTACATTACGATTTCGGGCGAATAAAGGTGAGCTTTCCTTTTTTATACTATATTAGAAAATCTCCCCTATTTAGGATTGCCTTCTATGGTCTTGTTGTTGTAGTGGCATTCCTCATTTCTTTTCTTTTTTTTGGTGATTTTGGAGACAAGCCCGAAATCGAGTCAATCTCTCCACAAATCGGAGCTCCTGGTAGTGTTTTAACAATCAGTGGCAGCGGTTTTGGAAGTGAAAAAGATACAAGTTTTGTAGAGATTGGAGGAAGTAGTCTTACCTCCTCTTCTTACCTATCCTGGAGCAGTTCAGAAATCAAAATTCAGCTTCCCTCCAACGTACAGGATGGGTTGGTTTATGTAGAAACAAAGCGTGGACGTTCACAACCTGTAGTTTTTGCCAACAAGGACAACATACCTGTGGCAATAAACCAGGCTGGAATACAGACAGCCCTACCAGTCATTGAATCTGAAGCTCCACAGAAAGTGTCTGTGGGACAGATTCTGACCATTACAGGTTCTAATTTTGGTTCAATTAGAGGAGAAGATTCCTTTGTTTACTTTACCCCTTCTGGTGGACTAAATAAAAACAATGATTCACAAGATTTAGATAGTATCTATATAGCTGCTCAGGAAGTTGACTTTGACTATGAATTATGGAGCAATACTGAAATACAGGTGAGAATTCCAGATGGAGTTGCTTCTGGAAGTTTTTTTGTAAAAACAGACAAGGGAACTAGTAATCATAGGAATATCACCGTTTCCTCCACGGTTGGTAAGAAAAATTTTCCAGACAAAAGAGTCTATCTTGTTCAGTTGTCAGCAGATATTGCAGATGTAGCCATGGAACGTAATTCTTCGGTTACTCTAAGAGTTCCACGACCGCAGCCCTCTGCCAGTCAGCGGGGAATTACTTTGACAGAATCATCTCCTCAACCAATTTTTGAAGACTACAATAAATCTGTCATCCATCAACTCCACTCAAGTCAAGTTAACCAAGAAAAGACAGGTTTTACCCAAACCTTTGTTATACCAGTAAATAGCATACAAACTGAAATTAATGAGGATAGGGTCCAAAAGTTTTCAGATACTGATAGACTTTTGTACAAGGTATATACTGCCCCTGATGCGCTTGTCCCTTCAGGAGAAGAGAGTGTAATAGAGCTTGCGAAGACAATTATTGGCAAGGAAACAAATCCCTATAAACAAGCACGGTTAATTTACAATTACATCTTGGATAATTACATATTGCTCCATGCCTTGCTGCCAAAAGAAATTCTACCCTTGATTATGCTAGATGCAAAACAAGGTGATGCCTACGATTTTGCAATCATGTTTACAGCACTCTGCCGCGCCTCTGGAATTCCTGCAATTCCTGTTAGCGGCATTTTAATTGACAATACAAAGAATGGACAAAACCACTGGTGGGCGGAGATTTATCTGGAGAATTTTGGATGGTTACCTGTAGATATAGCCTTGGCAGCAGGTCTACCATTCAATCTTTCTGTTGAGCCAGAAGATTCTAGAGAATTCTATTTTGGAAATTTGGATATCCATCATATAGCTTTTTCAAGAGGCTGGAATGAGGTAAATCCCACCATCATCACCAATAAAACAGTGTACCGCCCAAAAACCTACGGACTTCAATCAATTTGGGAGGAAGCTACCACAGGAACAATTAATTATAGCTCTTTTTGGAGTGATCCTGTTGTGTTGGGGATTTACTAAAACGAGAAGCATTTCTCGACTACAGATAGATTTGGAGGATACTATGATTACAGTTTTATCTTTAGGAGGTTCTATCGTTGCTCCTGATGCACCAGACACTGTTTTCTTAACAAACTTTGAAGCAATGGTACGACAATGGCTTGGTGAAGATAAGACAAGAAGACTTATTCTTGTGATTGGAGGCGGTGGGCCAGCACGCGTCTATCAAAATGCCTACCGGACAATTCTTGCCGCAAGAAAAGATGGGACTGCCACCCAAGCTTGCAATAATGAGGCAGACTGGATTGGAATTACAGCCACAAGATTAAATGCCCAACTGATAAGGGCAATTTTTAGTGATTTATGCTCAGATGCCGTTGTTTACGACCCCACTGCACCCATTGATTTTAAAGGACAAATTTTGGTGGCAGCTGGGTGGAAACCAGGTTTTTCCACTGACAATGACGCTGTAGTACTAGCCCGACGTTTTGGAGCAAAGACAGTGGTTAATTTGTCTAACATAGAGAAGGTATACACCGACGACCCTAAAACCAATCCTAATGCAAAACCCTTGGATACAATTAGTTGGGAAGATTTTAGAAAGATGGTTGGAGACGAATGGACTCCAGGAAAAAACACCCCCTTTGACCCCATTGCCAGCAAGGGTGCCCAACAAGACGGCATCACTGTAATTTGTGCTGGCGGACGGGATATTGAAAACACGAGGGCTATCTTAGAAGGGAAACCTTTTAAAGGAACTAAAATCGGATAAGTTTTACAACTCTTCTAGTCCCAGCAAAAGGTTCCACAGTTTTTGGCCGTAGGCCTTGTCTGCGGCCCATGTTCCCGCCAAACCGAAAATATCTGGAGCCTTTCCCCGTGGATTGACGTATTTATAGCGGTTATCTACAAGTTCCCCCTTAAGAGGTTCTTTTGTGCCGTAGGCATGAAGATGTTGGATATGTGCACGAACACCAATTTGTTCTGTGGGGAAACGCTCTCCAGTATTATTAACATCAATGGCTCCCAGCCCACAAAAGTTATTCATATCAGATGTTACAAGACCACCAAATTTAAGAAAACCAGTTTCAAGACACATCTGCACAAAGGCAACATCTGTATTAATCCCTTCAAACTCGCCTTCCTCAATATAATAGTTAGCCAACCGAGTGACCTTTGCCCTATCTCCATGAGGATTACGTGACATAAAAAATTCTACCAGCTGATTGGCAGATTTAGTTCCCCTTCCTGCAATAAGGGGACTAATCTGCTGTCCAACCCCTTTCTCTGGATACCTTGCAGTAGTACAAGCAAAAAACAACAAACAAAAAGCAACTACGGAAATAAAAGAAAACTTCATAGACTTCATAAGGCTAGAATACTTTTTATTTAATTTTTTTTCAATTATCTAAGAAAAAAAGAACAAAAACTTTAAATTTAAAGCGAAAAAATATGTATGAAGAAAAAACCCAATATACGTGAAATGGTAATGAAATATGGCGTTACCTATCCCAGCACCTTGGAATTGATAATGGTTTTGTTAGGTACAGGTATTCAAGGAATGCCTGTAGGAAAATTGGCCCAGCGAGTCCTAAATGTGGTTACAGCATCTGCCAGAGAAAATTTATTGGAAAACTTATTGCAGATAGAAGGAATAGGTCCAAGCAAGGCTGTAACTATTGCAGCTGCCATAGAGTTTGGAAGAAGACAAAACAACCATACAGGAAAACAAGTGTGTAAACCCTCAGATCTAATTCCCTTTGTGCATCACTATGCCATGCAAGAACAGGAACACTTTATCTGTGTTACATTAAATGGCGCCCACGAAATAATTAAAATACGAACAGTCTCTGTGGGCACAATCAACAAAACCATGGTTCACCCACGAGAGGTATTTACTGGTGCAATAAAAGACATGGCAGCTGCCGTTATTCTGTGCCACAATCATCCCTCGGGAAACTGCATTCCCTCCAGCGATGACATTGAGACTACACACCGAATGGTAGAAGCTGGAGAATGCCTGGGCATACATGTGCTGGACCACCTGATTATCACTACCAAGGGGTATTTTAGTATTAAGGAGGAAGGATTACTAGAACCAAGTAAACAAGACGAAGAATCAGTCCTCCAGCCGCTTGGTATCCTTGGCATCAGCTAATTCCAATTCATTCAACTGAACAAGCAACTGTTCTTTCTCAGATTGAGAAATAGCAATCTTGTCCTCCAAATCACGATTGCGGCTTTGCAGACTTGCAATCTTTTCTTCGTTATCAGCGATAGTGACCCTAAAAGAGGTTATTTTCTTGGAGATACCATCAATTTGATTTGAAAGATTGATAATCTGAATCTTTCTGGCACAAATAACCTTATCCTGCTTGAGACGGGCAATTTGGTCAAGCTTGGTAGCTATTTCTTCCCCACCACCCAGATATTCCTCAAGCATATCCCCGTCCGGGTCAATATAACGAGCAGAAAAATCATGGCCGCAGGCCTGACAAAGCTCTCTTTGTTTTTGGAGTTCTTGGTCAACCTCTTGATTTATAGCCTTAATTCGCTTGTCGGGATTATCTGAGGTTACACCCTTGTCCAAAAGGGACTGTCTATTTTCTTCCAAATGCTGCGTGCAATTATCCAGCTGCTCTTGCAACTGATTGGAGCGCATCTGCAGCTCGTTACAGGCAACACAGGCCTCTGCAACTGTATCTGGCAATCTACCCTCTTCAAAGGGATGTGCCAGTACACCGGACTCGAAAATTACCTTTCCACACCTTACATAAAGCTGGGCAATTTTCTTTTCTAGCTGGGAAACAGCCTTGTTACGAGCAGTATATTGTACTTGAGTAAGCAATCTATTCATAAATGACTGGTTAGCCATTTGATCCTTCAGATTGTCAAGAGCGACTCGAGCTTCATTGTCCTTATGACGAAGCTCGGCAATAGGTTCCCGGAATGGGTCAAATTCCTTGTCATATAAAGCATTGGGTGAATCAGCAATGGCAGCCCCCAAAGTTTCATACAGGGGGGGCCAATTTGTAGCCAAGGAATCCATCTGTTGATGAAGAGCATCTGCGTCATTCTTAAATTGCTGCCGCTTCTCAGCCAACGCTCTAATTTCTTCTATATCCGAGCACAAGGAATCTTTTTTCTGTTGAAAGGAACTGTATTCATCCTGATGCTGTTTAACAGCATCATCATTTGAAACAAATAGGCCAGTGCCAATTTCAATCTCTACATCTAAAATCTGAAGTTGAAGCTGTTCCAAGCGTTTTTCTAGTTCGCTGGTTGTTTTGTGGATACTCATAATATAAGTATAACACATCTAAAAAGAAAAAGTTAGAAGAAACTAGCAGTTTTTTTATTTTATCTTTATACTAACATAAATGCATGTGTATTTTAGAGTATAAACAATGCTTTTAAAAGGGAGTTTCCTATGTTGAGTTATCGCCATGCCTTTCACGCTGGAAATCATGCAGATATCCTGAAACACAGCTGTCTTACCCTGATTTTGGCCTCTCTTTTAAAAAAGGACAAGGCTTTTACCCTGTTTGATACCCACGGTGGCGGAGGATTGTATCAGCTTGATTATGAAGGACTGGTGCATACAGGTGAAGCTGAAGAGGGAATCCTTAAAATATTAGATTATATAGAGAAAGAAAAACCACCAGAGTCTCTTTTGCCTTATTTGAATTTAGTACAGAAATATGTGGAAAAGGGATTGTATCCCGGTTCTCCTGAAATCAGCCGGACCATGATGCGTAGTCAAGACAAGCTTTTTGTTGCAGAACTTCACAATACGGAAATAGAAGTGCTACGAGGAAATATGGAACAACCTGTGGCGAGAACGACAAACTCATTAGGAAAGGCTGGACCAAGCATCACCATCTGTCACGAAAATGGCTTTTCCATGCTTAGCTCGTCCCTGCCGCCATTAGTAAAACGAGGACTTATCCTCATGGACCCAAGCTATGAAACGGAAAGCGATTACCAAAACCCTATAAAAGCCTTGTCTCTGGCGGCAAAAAAATGGGAAACAGCTATCATTGCCTTGTGGTATCCCCTTCTTACCCATCGTACACAGCAGCTGGACAATATGCTTTGTCAAATAGCTGAAGGCTTTAGTCTTGCCTGCCGCCACAATGGTGATAGAAAGGTAATCACCGCTGAACTTTTAGTTAATTCACCTGCAGGAGAACAGGCTTCTACAAGGCTCTACGGTTCTGGAATGATGATTCTAAATTGCCCCTATATGTTAGAAGAGCAGCTACAGACAAATCTTCCCTACTTGGTAAGTTCACTATCTCCACAACAGGGAAGCTGGAAAATTCAGCAGTGGTGATTTTGTCTTCCAGCAAAAACAAACCTGCACCAACCTATTGCTCTATGGAATACCAGTCAATCCTTCTGGTAAGAACCATTAAAACCACCACTACAAAGAAAAGCCCCAGGGTTCCAATTAACAGGGCATAATCTTCTGCCTGAAGGGTACCAAACAAAAAGATGTAGCTAATAAATTGAACTGCTGAAAATAAAAGGCCCCATTTGATTTTGTGAAAAATCGCACCTGCGTAAAAGAGGCTTATAAGACTAACCGAGGCACTGCTTATCCAGTAGGTCAGAGAAAAATTGAGATGCTCTGATATGGAAAGCAATAAGAGATAAAAAATCACATCTGCAAGTCCAATAAGACAATACTGGATGGGATGAATGCGCACCTTTGTAAATATTTCAAAAATAAAAATCGTTAGAAATGGAACAATGAGAAAGAGAATGGCATATTTAACACTGCGAGATGTTTTTTGGTAGTTGTCTACAGGGGTAACAAAACTTACCTCCACAGCCTCCCTATATTCGCCCTTGACATAATCTTCCAATTCACTTGCAACCCAAGTTTTAGGATAAACAGTAGAAAGACCGGGAATAGTCCAGCTTGCAGAAAATCCATCCTCATTCAACTGACGTTCTGCAGGGAGCCAGCCACCACCAAAGCCAGGTGAAGTCCAACTGGATTCCATGGCAAAATTATTGTCAGTGGCGAGGGGAACTATAGAAAGGCTTTCTCCACCTTGAATTTTTGCCACAAGCTCATAGTCGAACCCGTCTCTTGCCATTAGGCTGGGTAAACTATAATACAAGGTATTACGAAAAGGAGAAACGGTTTCTGTTAAAGCTTGCTCCAACTGGGTATCTCCTACCCTAACCATTGGAAGGGAGGTAAGGCTTTTCTTGTTAGAAATACCAAAAAGCAAAAGGGCTTCATCCCAACGAATATCATTTTCTTCAATCTTGAGGTGAGAATAAGTTACCGGAGAAAAAGTTCCAGTAAAGTTAGCGTCACAGGCAAAAACTGGCACATCAAAAATTCCTCGTGTAAGATATTCAGGTTTAATCTGTGTAGAAAAATTCATGGTTTGAGGAACAGAAAACAAGTATCGAGTTGAGTATTCCTGCCTCTGTCCCTCTTGGTTATTCGAATCCACATACTTGTATGTCTCTACATGATTATAGGGAACCACCATTAAGATTCCTTCTAAAACTGGCTCCCCACCCTTAGGCAGAAGAACGGATTGCAAGGCGCTTTCTCGATAATAATCTCTATCACGAACCAAAGACTGAATCATTCCGATTGGTATAAGAAAGAGAAGAACCAAAAGAAGTATAATAAAGGGCTTTGATCCCAGCTTGTCCACAACACGAACAAATTGATTACCCTTTGAATTTTTCTTTGATTCTGAAGTACCCGTGTGAACGGTACCTTGCAAATCTGTATTTTCTTTAGTGGTCATAAAATTTCCCTTATCTGTATAATCTTTGACTTAGGCATCAATAATCAAGAAAGGATTTCTCTCTGGGCCGGCCTCGCAACACAGTTGCTCGGCTTCAAAGGCTTGAAGCTCGACATTGTCTCGCTGCCAGAACCTGACGGCTTTACTGCCGTAAAGCCTCAGTACAATATTCGGGATGACAGGATTTCCCCCCGGGCCGGCCTCGCAACACAGTTGCTCGGCTTCAAATCCTGACGGCTTTACTGCCGTAAAGCCTTAGTACAATATTCGGGATGACAGGATTTGAACCTGCGACATCCTGCTCCCAAAGCAGGCGCGCTACCAGCTGCGCTACATCCCGGTAAAAAAATGGCGGGTCCAGAGGG
>JAGBFT010000118.1 GCA_017936345.1 Spirochaetaceae bacterium | reverse complement strand
GGTTCGATTCCTACCGGCGGCAAAGCCCGAATCATTGATGATTCGGGCTTTTTTTTTACTCGACCTTTTACATGCTCCTTCCATATTGTAAATTATGGAGAAAAACGATTTCTTTAGTTTTTCCCCTTGTGTTGAACCATTTCATGGCTTATAATGATACTTATGAAATGGTTAATTGTTGCTTTTGGTGGTAAAAGTGAAGATGTGGAGAGTGTCAGGCATTTCCTTGAACAATATGATACTACTATTACTGCATTTACTTCAGAGTCCTCTTTCGATGAATCTTTCCTTCCAGCTGTAGCAGGTTGTGAATATTGTATTTGGCTTGGTGAAACTGAAAGTGCAGCCATGAAGGACTTACCCTTTGCCTTTGGTTATATTCTAGGAAAGGATATACCTGTTTTTTGTGTAATAAAGGCTGGAGACAGAGAATGGGCTAAAGAGTCTCTCACTACTAGTGAATACCATGAATATACATCCTGTTCGAGTTTGTTGGAAACTTTGGAAAATAGATTCCCTGAATTCCTGTTGAGAGAAAAACAAAAGCACGCGCGTCATGCCCTCTTGGATGCAGGGGTTCCCTTTAACCCGGACAGTTTTGCCTTTCATATTGCTTCGGACAACGAAAAGGAATGCGAGCTATTTATTGATGCAGGTATTGATGTAAATAGCCGTGATGCAGCAGGTACACCCATGATTTGTATTGCTGCCCGTCACAATCGCCAGGAAATGATAGAAAAATTGCTGAACCTTGGGGCAGATATTAATGCAGTATCTAAAGATAGGGGATACTCCGCTGTTATGGATGCTGTATGGAAGTCCAACACAGAAATTGTTGAGTTCCTTGTTGAACGTGGAGCAAATCTAGGGTATATTAGTCGTGACGGGCAGCCTGTTTTGGTTCTTGCTGTTGGTACTGGCAATGAAAAGGTGTGCCGAATTCTAGCGGAACATGGAGCAGATCCTTTTATGTGTGATGCCATGGGCATGAGCGCCTTGTCATACGCAAAGCTTTTCAAAAAGGAAGCCCTGGTTCCGATTTTTGAGGCTCGTAGAAAATGACACATAATATTGTTTTCACTGGTGGTGGAACCGGTGGGCATATTTTCCCTGGCTTGGCTGTCGCTGATGAGTTGCGGCAGCTGTTTGAGAATTCCGGAAAGAAGTGTTCCATCATCTGGATTGGTTCTTCCAAAGGAATGGATCGTTCAATTATCGAAAAAAGTGGAAGTGTGGATGTGTTTTACGGTGTACCCACAGGGAAACTAAGGCGATATTTTTCCTTGGAAAATCTCGTGGATGTTTTTAGAATAATTGGAGGCTGTATTGCCTCCTTTTTTCTGCTTTTGAGGTTACGTCCAGCAGTAGTTTTTTCCAAGGGTGGATTTGTTAGTGTGCCCCCCTGTCTTGCTGCAGGTTTGCTTAGAATCCCTGTCTATACCCATGAATGTGATTTTTCTCCCGGCTTGGCTACAAAACTCAACAGTCGTGTGGCAAAAAAGGTGCTCTTGTCTTATCCAGAGACAGCCTCTTATTTTGGAGAAAAGTTTAAAGGCAAGATAGAAGTAACGGGAAATCCTGTGCGGTCTATTTTTTATCATACAAATAGGGAAAAAGGTAGACAATTTCTTGGTTTACAAGAAGGTAAACCGGTGCTTTTAGTTTTAGGTGGTAGTTCTGGTGCCCGCCAGATAAACAGCCTTGTTCTAGACAACTTAGATTTTTTGACAGCACATTTTCAAGTGGTACATCAAACTGGTGGTGAGAAATCTGGCTTTGATGAGGAGTCTATTCCAGAGGTGAGTACCGGTGTATATAAGCATTATAGTTTTATCTATAATGAAATGCCAGATGTATTGGCGGCGGCGGATTTGGTGCTTTCCCGTTCTGGGGCCAACTCTTTGTGGGAATGTGCAGTTTTGGGTAAGGCTATGGTACTAGTTCCTCTCTGTGGTTCTGGAACTCGTGGCGATCAGGTAGAGAATGCCCATTTCTTTGTGAGGGCTGGCGCTGGTCTTGAGCTGGTAGGAGAAGAAGCTGATAGTCAGCATTTACAGCAGGCCCTGACTAAGATGTTGGATGAAAATTTTAGAAAAGAATGTGGGGCAAATGCCTTGGTTCTTGGATCAAAACAGCGTCCTGCTAAAAAAATAGCTGAAACTGTGTTTAAAGAGGTCTTCCCCCAATGAATTTAGCCATTATTGATGTAGTCTTTGTATTTATTATTCTTGCCCTGGCTATAAATGGGGCTGTCAAAGGTTTTATCGCTGAGCTGCTGGGAAAGGCAGCTTTTTGGGTGGGCTTGTTGGTGGGTATCCTTTTTTACAATGTTTTAGCTGCCGTCTTAATTCAGTGGATTCCTGTAGTCTTTTTTGCTCAAATCCTTGGTTTCTTGCTGCTGTTCATTCTCACATTCATAATAATTAAGGTGGTTCAGCATATTCTTTCTGGTCTGTTCAAAGGGGATATTCTTGGAAGCCTAAACAAGGCTTTGGGGTTCTTTCTAGGAGTAGCAGAGGGAATCCTTGTTGTGGCTGTCATTCTTTTTCTTCTCCATGCCCAGCCTTGGGTGGAAACAGATGCATTGTTACAAGGGAGTCTTTTTTACAGTATATTTATGGAACCAGTTTCTCAATCGGTGGAATTTATATCACAAGGAATTGATGCCTAATGTTTGAAAATCTTCTTTTTCAACCAGCTAGCCAACAGCTTTCAAAAGATATTTGTGAGGGGCAACTTCCCAATGCCTTGCTTTTTGTGGGAGCTCCTGCTTCTGGGAAATTAACCTGTGCCTTGGAATTGGCTCGTACCTTGGCCTGTACAGCCCGGCCAGCAGGGGCATGGCAGTGTAATTGTGATTCTTGCCTAAAGCACAAGTCCCTGGTAAGCACCTCTGTGTTATTGGCGGGAAATCGCAGCTGTTCCTTGGAGATTGCGGCGGCGGCAAAAACCTTTTTGGATGCTGTTGCCACAGGAGCTTCTCATTTAAGAGGGAGCCGTTATCTTTTTGTTCGTAGCATAAGAAAACTTTCCGCTCGCTTTAACCCCATTTTATGGGAAGGTGAAGATAAGGTTTCAAAAATCGCTCCAATTCTGGCATCTATTGATGAAAATTTGGAAGAATTAGAAAGAAATCCCATTCTTGGAGTGGAAAACCCCGATATTGGTCTTGATTTTTCTAAGGTAGAAAAATTAGTTGCTGGCCTAAGAAATCTTGCAGATAAGCTTGAGTCTGGATTTATGTATGATGCCATTCCGGTGGCTCAAATGCGACGAGTCAGTTCCTGGGCTCGATATAAACCTGAATTTGGGAAAAAGGTAATTATTCTTGAAAATGCTGATAAGATGCAGGAAGGCAGTCGCAATGCCATGCTAAAGATTCTGGAAGAGCCACCAGAAGATGTGGTTTTTATCCTCACCACCACTAGAAGAAATGCTGTAATGCCTACCATTTTATCTCGTGTAAGGCCATATAACTTTGTATCTAGAGATGGACAAGCTCAGTCTCAAGTTATTAGTCGAGTATTTCATTGTGATATAGCTCCAGAAAATATAGAAACAGCCTCCATTCAAGACTACCTTCTGTCCTTTTTGCCAGTTTCTCCACAGGAAATTGAACAGCTTGGTCATCAGTTTATACAGGAAATAATGACTGGAAATCAGGTTAATATTGAATCCCTAATAAAAAGGTGTGGTGGATTTGAACCTCGCCTTTTATTGTCTCTTTTCCTTGCCTCCCTGTCTCATTGCCTTTGTAATATCGGGCTGGGAAAAGATGGGTTAAATTTAAGTCAGGATGCTTCTACGCCTGAAACTCTTCAGCAATTCCGTTTAGCTGAGTTGAGTACGCAATGTTTGAAAGCAGTTCATGAATGTAACTCACATATTACAATTTACAATCAGGGAATTGCCGCCGCCTTGGAATTGCTGGTAGCCGATATTTCTCTCTTGGTTAAAAAATACCGTGGGGGCGCCATTATATGATAGACTGGTTCAAGAGGGTTTCTGGCAAGATTTCTAAGCTTAGCAGTGAACAAATTGAACAGTTGTTTGACACCTTGCTTGAAGAAACAGAGATTATCGATGCCGCATTGAATTCCATAAAAACAGCCTTTGTAGTTTGTGATAAAGACTTTATTGTGTTTAATGCTAATAAGGCTGCAGAACGGATGCTTTCCTTTACCCAACGTTCCTCAGAGCTGCGAAGTCCTGAGATTCCAGTGTGGGATTTAATTGGGGAAAAAGAAATTGCCGATTTTATTAAATCAATCTATGAAAAAGGGCAGTCGAATGTATGCAGGGAGTTTTCAGTGGCTACAACCAGTGGTGGTGTAAAATTTCTTGTGGTAACCATAACTCCTCTGGTACGAAAAAATAACATTGATGGCAACATTATTTCTGTGGATGATGTAACGGTTAATCGTCGTCAAGAAATCTTGATTCGTCGCATGGAAAAACTGGAAGATTTTACCACCCTTGCTGCCAATGTTGCCCATGAAATTAAAAATCCCTTGGCAGCCCTGAGTATTCATATACAACTGCTGCAAAGGAGCATTAAAAAGGCTCGCAATGAAGAAAATATTTTGCCGCCAGAAAAATTTGTGGAAGATTATATTTCTGTCGTCAATTCTGAGGTGGAGCGTCTTGCAGGTATTGTAAATGACTTTCTCTTTGCAGTGAGACCTATAAATCCTGAGTTTCAGCTTTTAAATCCCAATACCCTCATACAACAATATATGGACTTCTGTTTGCCTGAAATGACTGCAAAAGGTATTGATTTGCAGCTGGATTTAATGGTAGACCCACCTAATTTATTACTGGACGACAATCTTTTTCGCCAGGTTGTACTGAATCTGGTACAAAATGCAATAACAGCCCTCGTTTCTGCAGAAGATGGAACGCCCCTTCCATCAACTGATGGAGAAAGATTGTTGTGGGTGAATACCCAGGTGAAATCTGATTCCTTTATCTTTACCTTGGCGGACAATGGGTGCGGAATGAGTGAGGAAACCGCAGCTCGTATCTTTGAGCCATTTTTTACCACCAAATCTACAGGCAATGGTCTTGGCCTGACAATGGTGTATAAAATCATCAAGGAATTTTCTGGAGATATCCAGGTAAAATCCCTGGTAGGAGAGGGCACTGTGTTTACCATCAGTTTGCCCATTCCTCAGCTAGAACAGAGACTTTTGGAGTATAAGTCATGACATTTACCATTTTAGTTATTGATGATGAAAAAAATATACGGGAAGGTTTGGCCGCCGCCCTTGAGCTGGATGGATATTCTGTTCGCCAAGCTGCTAATGGTAAAGAAGGTTTGGCTCAAATTGACAAGGGTGATATAGATCTGGTCATTACGGACTTACGAATGCCTGGAATCTCTGGGGAGGAGGTGCTTGCTCGTGTTACTACGGAAAACCCTGGTATTCCAGTTATTGTACTAACAGGTCATGGCACCATTGATACGGCTGTAGAGGCCATGCGAAAGGGGGCCTACGATTTTTTAACCAAGCCCGTTGACCTTGACCATCTTTCCCTTGTTGTAAAACGGGCTCTGGGTAGGCGCGAACTGGAGATTCGCCATGCCACTTTAAAGCAGGAGTTTGATAAAAAGTCATCCTTTGAGTCTATCATTGGAAAAAGCGAAAAGATGCGGAGGATTTTCCAGATGGTTCAAAAGGTGGCGGATTCAAAGGCCTCTGTGTTGATTACTGGAGAAAGTGGTACTGGCAAGGAATTGATTGCCAATGCCATCCATAATCTATCCCCCAGAAAAAATAATCCTTTGATTAAGGTCCACTGTGCAGCCCTGTCAGAAACCTTGCTGGAAAGTGAGCTTTTTGGCCATGAAAAAGGAGCCTTTACAGGGGCGGCCACCCGTACCCGAGGTCGTTTTGAATTGGCGGACAAGGGCTCTATCTTCCTTGATGAAATTGGTGAGATAAACCAGACGGTTCAAGTGAAGATTCTTCGTGTACTAAACGACAAGCGTTTTGAAAGGGTGGGGGGAGAAGAAACCTTGGAGGTTGATGTACGGGTTATTGCTGCCACCAACAGGAACTTGGAGGAAGAAATAAGGGAAAATCGGTTTAGGGAGGATTTGTTTTTCCGCCTAAATGTAGTTAATATTCATATGCCACCTTTACGGGAACGAAAGGAGGATATTCCTCTAATGATTAATTCCTTCCTTGACGAATTCAATCGGGAGAACAATAAGTCAATCAGGGGATTTGATGCCCGTTCCCGAGCTGCCATAAATAGGTATGACTGGCCTGGTAATATCCGTGAGCTAAGAAATTGTATAGAAAGTGCCGTGGTGATGTGTTCGGGAGCAGAAATAAGTCTGGAAGACCTGCCTCCCACAGTGGCAAGGGCGGAGGAATGTGATGTAATTCAAATCCCTATGGGAACAACCATGGAAGAGGCGGAGAAAGTCATTATACAACAGACCCTCGCCTCCAATCAGGGGAACAAGTCAAAGACGGCAGAAGTGTTGGGCATCGGACGCAAAACCCTTCACCGCAAGCTGGAAGAATACGGTACAGAGTAGCCTCCTGGATTACATTGTTGCAATCCAACGAGGGATAAAAATCTTTTCATCACTAAGACGGGTAAAGGCATCATGGCCGGGGAAAACTGGCATATCACCCTCCAGTTTTAAAACCTCTTGCAAACTTGCCTTCATTACCCCGTGGGAAGAAAACTTGAAGTCACTGCGTCCAATGGAACGATAGAAAATAAAGTCTCCACTAAACATTACCTTTTTTTCTGGCTCGTCTTGGTGCCACAGAATTATAACGCTGTTTCCTGGGGTATGTCCGGGATAACAGATGAATTCCGTTACCAAATCCTCCCACTGCAGCAAGTTCCGCCTTCCAATATTGTTGGTGGTAGACTGAAACACTTGCACCGTAGCATTTTCAGGAGCTCCCACCATGATGTCTACATCACAGATGGGCTGTCCCTGCATAAATCTATCCTGGCTAGCCAAGAATACATCTTCATAGGGACAGACAACAGGAGTTTTGGGCCATAGCTTCTTTAACTCTGCGTTGCTCCATACATGGTCAAAGTGTCCGTGGGTGTTAAGAATTGCCAGCGGATTTTGCACTTGGGAAGCAACCCAGGGGGCAGCCTCCATACCGGCATCCACCACCAGGGAATTGCCAGTTTTTTTACTGATAATAATATAACAATTTGTCTGCAAATCCCCGCAGGGACGAAATAGTACCTTGTAAAAGTCTGTTTCAAAAATGCTCTTATCCATAATTATCACTCCAAAAAATTACACTGAAGAACGTGCCAGGCGGAAACCTATATTTGAGTAGACTGTTTCCGGGGAGTCACAGTTTCTGTAGGTTACAGTACAACTACGGGCATAGTTCAGCCAGCTACCACCCCGACGCACCCTGTTTGTTCCTGTCTTTGGGCCTGAGGGATTGGTCTCCGTTCCTGAGGAGATGTGGGCAAACCAGTCCCAGCACCATTCATATACATTGCCGCTCATGTCATGTACTCCGCAAGAAGAAGGCTTTAGCAAGCCAACCTGATGTACATTGCCACCACTAGTGTCTTTGAACCAAGCCACCTCATCAATCAAGTTGCTTCCTGCATAGGGAAATTTCCATGCGGACGCATCAACATCCCCACCTCTGGCGGCAAATTCCCATTCTGCCTCTGTAGGAAGACGGAAACCGTCCGCATCAGTATTCCAAACCACAGAATTCCACAGGACATTGTTGGTGCTGGGAATCTCTCCCCAAGCATCGGGATTTGTTGTCTCGTT
>JAGBFT010000117.1 GCA_017936345.1 Spirochaetaceae bacterium | reverse complement strand
GTATTCAGATGACTGGCAGACTGAGCGTTGCTATATGAATGCCGGTTCAATAAAACTTCAAAAGGAGATTCTGTTTGACGCAGCATGATGGATTTGCGGCTTTTTTCAGGAACAAAATTGCGAACTAAACTTGACACTATCTGAAGTATATGGATAATCAAAATATAATCATATACTAGAGGGATGATTATGGAAAAAAAACACAAATGGACTGATCAAGAATGTATAATAGTTTGTACTGTCTTCAGAAATGAAATCATTAAATCACATAAATCTATCGAATTTGCTGTTGTACAGATCAAAAATCAATGTCCTGATTTAAAGACAAGTTCAATTAGAATGAAAATTGCTAATACGGTAGCAATTTGTGATGAAGTTGGGATAGAACATTATTGTGGGCCAACAAACTTAACTCATTATTCACAACAACATCGCAGAGCTTTTAAGGAAGTGTTTGGAGTATAGGTAATTACCTGAACTGAAGTATTAAAAGGTTTTCAAAAGATCATTCCACCATAAACCTCTATCCCTGTGCCCAAGGAAGCATACAGTCCAACAATCCAAGCACCACAGAGATTCCTCCCCTTTCACTGGGCTTCACTCCAGTTCGAACAAGTCCAAGGGAGCCATCTTGAATTGGAGGCTAGTGGGATCTGGAGTACCACCCTTCCGTTGCATAAAAATCCTGCCCACAGACAGACTCCCTCTTGGAGTGATATGCACATCCCCCTGACAAAGAAAATTCAAGGCATTATTGATTTCCACCAACTTCCATACCTTGTGACTTGAATCAGGGAAGGTCTCGCACACAAGAATCCAGTCAGCAGAAAATCCTCCCCGCCCCCTAACAAGGTCTGCCACAATCCGGAACTTATTCATAGAAAAGAAATTGATAATTTTTTCCTGTTCTCCAACAGAAAACTCGTCAAGAAAAAGTCTTTTCTTTCCCTCCCGATAAAACTCCGTATTACGGCAAACCTTTTCTTCCCCTGTAAACAATTTAAGAAGATGGGCAATTCCATCATCAAAACTCCACATTTTCTGATATTCTGCAACAGGCCGTTTATCTATCTGGTTAAAATTTGCACCTTTATTTGCTTTTTTGACAGAAATGTTCTCCAGCTTCAAACAACCGTCTAATTGTATGTACAACTGAACTTGTATATCGGCCTTCTTGAATTTCTGTAATTCCATAAAGTCACCAGTTGTCTCAAATCCATATTTTGATAGATCCAGTTTTTTGATACGAACAGGAATTTTAAGAGCCAGTAACTTCTCAATTTTAGAAATATCATAGCCCATCTGAGAAAGCCATACGTGGGCTAATGGATTTTCTTTCCAATCATTAAAAATAGCTTCAACTTGAGTCTCCACTGCAAATCCACCTTTTGCAGTCTTTGAACCAATTTCTGCCCTTGAATCCATTATAGAATCTCCTCCACCTCGTTTAAAATATGCTGCAGCACATCAATCACCACACCGTTTCCAAATTGCTTGTAAGCTTGGTTCCTGTTTTCATCGCAAATAAAGGAATCGGGAAATCCCATTAACCGAGCACATTCCCTGGGAGACAGGCGGCGAATTTGGCCATTGATTAAATACAGTCCAGTTTTTGCCCCTACACCACCACCATAGGCAGAAAGAGTAATGGCATGTCCTTTGGGATGATAGATTCTCTCTCCCTGCCCCCCCTTACCAACAGTTCCAATCCGTATGGGGCACTGAGGATAATTACCGTACAAATCAGGAACTACCTCTTTTGAAGTGTCAAAAACCACATCATCTCTATAAACTCGATACATGGCGGTCTCCCTATCTGATTCCAGCAAATCTTCCAAAGATGACACCACATAGGATGATACAGGAAAATCAAAATAATTGATCTTCAAACTTTTGTGGAATCCCAAAATGTAAATTCGCTTTCTATTCTGGGGTATCCCAAATCTTCCTGCATTCAAAACTTGATGGAAGACAGAATATCCCAAGCCTTCCAACGTTTCCCGTACCTTTTTCAAAGTATTTCCGTTGTCATGCTGCTCAAAATTCGCTACGTTTTCCAAAAAAACAATTTTTGGATTGTGGAAAGAGATAATTCTTGCTATATCAAAGAAAAGGGTCCCTCTTGTATCTTCAAACCCCTTTTGCTTGCCAGAGATACTAAAAGGTTGGCACGGAAAGCCTCCGCACAAAATATCATGGCTAGGAATTTGCTTCTCATCAATCTGGGTAATATCACCTGCTGGCAGCATTCCATAATTATTTTTATACACACCAGCAGCAAAAGAATCGAACTCAGAAGCAAACACACAGGTTGCACCAAAGGAGGACAAAGCCTTATGAAACCCTCCTATGCCGGCAAAAAGATCTATAAACGAGAGTGACTGTAAATTTTTTTTATTTAGAAAAGAGTCTTGCAACATATTTTCCATCATACCACAACACAATAAAGAAAACAAATCCCATCCCCCCCTGCTCACACTGTGTAAGATGTTCAGTGCGGTACATCTCGGCGGCTCATGGCCGTGCAGGAAAATAGGGGTAAATCTGGGGAAAATGTATTTTTTGTGAGAAAGTTTTCTTTTTTTTTACATTATCATCCCCCTCCACCCATTCCACCGCTCCCTGCCCTCCCTGCCCTTGGGAAAATCTCCCCTCCATGATACACTGTAGTCTGGAGGAAAAAATGCCTTTCAGGATTGAACGGAACGACATCACATTGGTACACTCTGACGCCATTGTAAACACGGCCAACCCGCAGCCCACCATTGGGAGCGGCACGGACTCGGCCGTCTACACGGCGGCGGGGGCGGAACAGCTGCTGG
>JAGBFT010000116.1 GCA_017936345.1 Spirochaetaceae bacterium | reverse complement strand
TTCCATCGTCTTGCTGAAGCAAGGCATACAAAAGGTGCTCGGTTCCCACTTCACTGTGGTCATTCTGCTGTGCAATAACACTTGCATCCTGCAGGGCATTTTGTGCCTTAACGGTATACTGATCGTAGTTCATACTATAAAGGTAAAAATGCAAATGAAAAAAGACAAGAGAAAATAAAAAAAATTAGATAGTTTTACCCTCGGAATAACAAAGAAAGGTTGTACAAAATGGATATATTTACTCCAAATCGGGCTGTTCACGTCCGCCATACTCACAGCGCACGTCATGGAGGGCAACCGATTCCATCAGTTCCAAATTTTTCTTTTTTATTCTACGGTAGAGTTTTAATTCCCCTGTTCCGGTAGCACCACCCAAAACCTGCAGCTCCTCCAATGGATTGGTAGGACAAGTGTAGGAACGTATAGACATCTCTTTTGTGGGACAAAATACGTCAATATCAATGAGGTAGTGGCGGAAGGGAACACTGACAGTCCAATGGAGTTTATTATCTACAACAACACAGCCAAAATTGGGATTATTTTTTACTCTCTGGCGGGCCAATTTAATTTCATCGATTTCAGCGTATAAGGCAAAGGAGTTATTATAGATTCCTTGTACTGCAAAAACAGAAGCCCCCAGGATTTTTCCAGAAATAATACTACTCATGTGGGAACAAGAAAGATGAAAGAATGGATATGGATAATCCTTTCCCCATAACTTATCTATGAACCCAAAAGAAATTCCAGGTTCTACACTGTACAAATCACCACAGAATGATAAGTCTCCGGAAAACAATGCTTTAATAGAGGGAGCGCCCCAGTACATATTTTTTTGCATTTTACCGGGAATAAAAGGACACATTTTTTCAATGGACAAATTCCAAGAGACATACCTACCCTTTTCTTTCATTTCGCCGGATAGAGTAGTCCCTTCCAAACGAAATGCCCCTCCAGCAACATCCAGCACTTTATTAGAAAGAGAAAAGGTATTGGCAGGCAAGAAGGTTTGTACAATTTCACCTCCCATCCCATATTTTCCTACTCTAATAGAAACGTAGGAATGGGGAGAAGGAGCCTCTTGCGGCATATACAGTTGACTTTCGTCTTTAAAGTCTTGAACCTCATGGAGGTCAGACCAAATCACCTCATCTGGAGACAAACTTGGATTAACAATATATAACTCTATGAAAAAAGATGACCTATCGCCAGTAAAACTATTCTTTGCATTAAAAATGTAGCGCCATCTGGCAAAACCAGATTTCTTTATCGAGTTTTGTAATGAACGTAATTCAAATTTATTATTTGTGTGCAAGGCCAATACACTCCCTAAACCCTATCTAATGATAGACATCTCTATGATAGTGTATCGGCAAATTTACCACACAAGTTTAATGAACTCTAAAATATCCCCTCTAAAGACTCCGAGACATCTTCAGCTTCTTGGGGGAAATTTTCGTTCAAAAAAACAAAGCAATCCATAGCAGAACGCTGAATATGCTCAAACCAAATTGTATATAGTTCATTTTCTATAGCACTAGGATAGGGAGCTCCCTGTACATCAGATACAAGGGCTCGCAACTTGCCAACGCATTCCTCAAAATTGCCATTCATAGTATAGCAACTCCTTACCGCATATTTTCGTTTATTATAGTCAGTTGCTGAATATTTTTCCAGTGTTTCAATTCATCTGGCTCAATATCCTCACCGTTGATAATTACAGCCTGATTTTGCCTGCACTGCAAGGAGGACAAGAGATCCTGAGCAGCCTGACGAATCTGCTCTGGTTTTGCATTAAGAAGAACCTCAAGTTTTTTTCTTTTTGCTTCCTGGGTATAACCATACAAATAACGGAGAAAACCTGCACTTCCCCTACCAGAGGGACTCTTTGGCTGCACCTCCTTGCTGTAACAACCTGTAAGCACTCCTCCCAAGTCTTCTTGGTCAATGCAGTTCTCTGCCGCCTCTGCAATCACCTGTTGGAACACCTGTAAGGAACGGAGGGGCTTGGGATCACGATAGGTTGCAAAGTTAAAAACCCTTTCTGCCACATCCGGCCAGGCAAAGGCTCCGTAAGCTCCACCAACAGTTCTGATTTGTTCCCACAAGGATGAATTTGTAATCCAATGAGACAAAATTCCTTCATATACGTAATCAGGATTATCGAAGCCTTTGCATACACAAGCAAGGGCGGCAAAACCTACCTGAAAGTTACTAGGCAGCAATTCCAATAAGGTTTTATCGTCAAAGATTAAATCTTCCTGAGACTCCGCCATGGCTTGACCAGAAATATTTGTCAGCTCATAAAACCTTTCGGTATTGTCAGCTACACGGGGCTTTGGAGGCAGAAGTTTACAGTCCGAAATAAACCTCTCCAAAAGAGGCAGAGCCAGGTTCAAGCTTTCTTTGTCGGCAGTAATGTGGACAACAGCTCCATTTTCCTTAATCCTTGTAAACAAGGAAGACAGTTTTGTACCAAGAGCTGTCATATCCATATCAAACATTGACCTGATGGTGGTAAATTGAGTCAAGCCATTCCAAATCTCGTCAATAGCCTTATTACGACTAAGCTTGCAGCTACTGCGAGAGAGGGCATACTCGTGTCCAGCAGGAGCCAGGGAGGCTACAAAATCGTTTTTTAACTCCTTTAACAAGGTAGAAAGTCGCTCTGTATCAGAAAAATCCACTGTTAAAAGAACATCCTTCATCATGTCCAGAGCCTTGTCAGCTTGTTCTGTCAGCATCCTTACCTTAACGAACAGCCAATCTCTACCGTACACCGGGTCATGGACGAGCTCACCTTTTTCATTATAGGCACGCAGACCGTCAAACTCATTCATCATGGAAGATGTAAACAGATTTGCTCCCATACCACCAGATTCCAAGGCACTACGACGGGCAGCTTCTACCCAGCTGGTCTTTCCATACCCCACATTGGCAAGACATCCTGCCATAAAGGGCAGAAAGGCATATTCTTCTGGCTCCAGCAAGTCGATGGGAAAGCATAACTCTATGTACACGATACCGTTAGTAGCTTCCTGACTTACAAAAACAGGCACATCTCCAGGACCAACCAGTCTTTGTATGCTAATCTCATCCACATCAGTCGGCAGTTCATCGGGAGATAGATGAGGCAAAAGAGAGGCATCCTCTCTTTCACTCCTCTCTTGCTGAAGCTCCTTTAGTTTTTGGTGATTAGCCTCAACCTCCTCTATGGATGTGTCTTTCATCAATCTGTCAATAAGATTTTTTTCCGCCTCCTGTCTTTCCTTGTTATAGCTGCTATGAGGATATACCGTAACACGAGAGCGATGCTTATTTTCCAGCAATAGCTGAGAAATCAAATCCTGTATATAGTGGGAGTCCTGGGCAATTCGTTCCTTAATCCTTGCAAAAACAGAACGAGTTACAAGGGTTTCCCACGGACGGCGGCCGTAGAGCCAGCCTCGTAAACAACGACGCATCAACACCAGGGAATAGGGGCCATTAACACGACGAACTTCTCTCTGAGAAAAATCCACAGCCAAAACAGCCGCCTCAATATCCTCTTGGGGAATACCCTCTGTACAAAGCTTTTCCAGAACAGAAAAAATTAGAGATTCCACCTTTTCTGCATCCTCACGATTACATCCACGCAAGCCGGCTGTAAATAAGACCCAGTGCATCTCACTGTCCAGGCCATTGTTAGAAGCCAAATCCTCGCCCAAACCAGATTCCAACAAGGCGTGGGACAGGGGAGAACCATCATGCCCCAAAAGGATTTCTCCCAGCAAGATACTTTCCATGTGCCGCACTGAATCAGAAGAATCTCCCAAAAACCAAGTAAGCGTTATGTTGGAACTACCACCTTCTCCACCATTCTCCTCCTGGTTTGAAGTGGGACCCGGCTTTTCCAGCACAACCGGTTCCGTAAAGGAAGCAGGAGGACTGTCCAATGGAAGAAGATTCTCATATCCCACCACGGTCTTTGATGCCGAAGAGTTTTCATCAAGATTGTTTCCTGCAGAAAGACTGTCCATGGTCTGTTGATAATTGTCCAAGAAATGCTCACAGATAAAGTCAATTTGATCCTGAGTGGGAATGTTGCCTGCCAAAAACAAACGACAATTTCTGGGATTGTAGTGGTTACGGTGGAAGGAAACAAAGTCTTGATAGGTTAGAAGAGGAATTTCCACCGGGTCACCACCAGAATCAAGGTCGTAGATGGTGTTAGGAAGCACACTGCGTACAGCCCAGTCTCCGGCAATGCTCTCAAAGCTGGAATAATTTCCCTTCATCTCATTGTATACTACCCCTTGCACAGAGGGATTGCCCTGAGCATCCAGCTCCAGGCGGTGGGCTTCCTGAGCAAAGGTCCATCGCTCCAGAAGGGGAAAGAACACGGCATCACCGTATACGGCCATAAGATTAAAGTAATCTGCACGGGAGATTGAGGAGGCCGGATAAACAGTCTTATCAGAGAAGGTCATGGCATTCAAAAAGGTTTTTACACTTTGATTTACCAACCGAACGAAGGGATCTTTCAAGGGATAGTTCTTTGAGCCACAAAGAACTGAATGCTCCAAGACATGGGCAACACCAGTGGAATTTTGAGGTGGTGTTTGAAAGGCGAAGGCAAAGAGATTCTCATCATCATCGTTCAAAAGATGGAAAACCTCCATGCCAAAGTCACGGTGACGCAGCCAAATCCCCTGGGCAGACAGCTCTGGAAGGGATTCCACACTCAAAACTTCAAAATTCCTGTAAATATCGCCCACAGCAAGGGCTTTTTTTCCAGATTCCATTTTCTATTTATAGACTATGTTGGGGAATTTTTCAAGGATATTTTTTCCATTGACAAAGAACTGTCAGATTTGTATAATTTCTACCATGACTTGTTCAGCATTTTACCTACTACTAGCAGATTCTCTCTCTGTTTTGCCTTGAAGGTGAAGGTGCTGATAGGTATTGCCTATGAATTGTCGGCCCGTTGCCAAAAGGTGACGGGTCTTTTTTTTTCTTCATACTCAGGAGGTAACCATGAAGAACGCAGCAAAATACAAGCCATTTGGAAGGATTCCAATTACCAACCGCCAGTGGCCGGACAAGGAAATCACCCATCCACCTATTTGGTGTTCCGTTGACCTACGAGATGGTAATCAGGCCCTGGCAATCCCCATGGGAATTGAACAGAAGCTTGCTTATTTTGACCTGCTAGTTAAACTTGGTTTTAAGGAAATTGAGGTTGGCTTCCCAAGTGCCTCACAAACCGAATATGATTTTTTACGTCGCCTTATTGAGGAGAATCGAATTCCAGATGATGTGACCATTCAGGTTCTTTGTCAGGCCAGAGAAGAATTGGTAAAAAGGACCTTTGAGTGTTTAAAAGGCGCCAAATCCGCCATCTTCCATATTTACAACTCCACCTCCCCTGCCCAGCGCAAGTACACCTTTAACATGAGCAAGGAGGAAATCATCCAGGTGGCGATTGACGGCATACGCTGCGTGAAAAATTGCCTTCCCATGGCAGAGGGAACTAAAATCAGATTGCAGTACTCACCGGAAAGTTTTTCCAATACAGAAATTGAATTTGCTGTAGAAATTTGTGAGGCGGTAAAAAAAGAATGGGGTCCCACTCCTGACAACAAGATGATTTTGAACCTGCCCACCACAGTAGAATGCTCTTCTTGCAACAAGCATGCCGACCAAATCGAATATTTTTGTACCCACATAAGCAATAGGGACTCTGTAATTATCAGTCTGCACAATCACAATGACCGTGGCGAAGGTGTGGCCAGCTGCCAATTGGCCTTGCAAGCAGGGGCAGACCGGGTGGAAGGAACCCTCTTTGGAAACGGTGAGAGAACAGGCAACCTAGACATTGTGACGGTTGCCCTGAACATGTATAGCCAGGGTGTGGATCCAGGGCTGGATTTTTCAGATATTGGCAAGGTGGCAGATACCTATATGCAGCTTACCGGTATGCCCATACATCCTCGTCATCCCTACGCTGGAGAACTAGTGTTCACCGCCTTTTCTGGTTCCCATCAGGATGCTATCCGCAAGGGAATGGCAGCCCGTGCCACCATGGCAGAAGATGATACTTGGGATGTACCCTATATTCCCATTGACCCCCATGATATTGGTCGTGAATACGAAGAAATCATTCGCATTAATAGTCAAAGCGGAAAAGGCGGTTCGGCTTGGATTTTGGAGCAGGAGTATGGAATCTTTTTACCCAAGGCCATGCATCCTGCCGTGGGACAGGTTATTACAGCCACCGCAGATACCTTGCAGCGAGAGGTTACCCCGGAAGAGATTTACGATATTTTCAAAAACCAGTGGCTTGAAAAGAAATCTCCCCTCAAAATCGTGGACCTGGCGGAAACCCACTTGGACAGCTCATCTGGCTCCACAAGCGGAATCCACAATGCGCGGGTTATGTGCATGGCCTCCGTGGAATGGCAGGGAGCGGTTCACTCCATGGGAGCAAAGGGAAATGGACCTCTAGATGCCTTTGTAGCGGCCCTTGCCTCCACCCCTGTACCAAAGTTTTCTATCAGTGCCTTCCACGAGCACAGTGTCGGTACAGGTTCCGACACTGATGCCATGGCATACATCCAAATCACACTGGAAGACGGAAAGCAGTTTTGGGGCTGTGGAAAGAGCTCCAACATCGGTAGGGCTGGTATCAAGGCAGTGGTCAGTGCCATAAATCAGATTGCGTAGCCTTGTTGCTTTAACAGTCCAGTATTGTTGGACTGTTAAAGCCAGGCTTTTTTTTAAAAATTCAATTTTTTTGGGTTGACATAAATTATAGTTTCTGCTAGTATATCCCTTGTCAGAAACATGGTGCCTGTAGTTCAGGGGTAGAGCACCAGATTGTGGATCTGGTTGTCGTGGGTTCGAAACCCACCAGGCACCCCTACAGGTATGTTTGCAAGACGAGCGTTCGTAGCTCAGCTGGATAGAGCAAC
>JAGBFT010000115.1 GCA_017936345.1 Spirochaetaceae bacterium | reverse complement strand
GCCACGTGAAAGACGTGCTCCATGCGGGTGCACACATGGTCGTTTTTGGGTGCAAAGAATACCTGGGTCTTGTGCTTGAGTCTACGGAAGGCCTCGCAGTGGAGCAGGCGAGTGTAGTCCCGCTCGAATTCGGTGCGGATGTCGTTGTTGCGGGAATACAGCTGGTGCTGCCGCTGGATTGCCTGCTGCCAGTTTGGATGACCTTCTCTACAGGCTTCTTGAACAAATGCGTTCTTCATAGTTAAAATATACTTTTACAACTGGTTTTATACAAGATAAAATAATTGTGGAATTTGATGCAGCTAATTGTTTATCTTACAGTAAAAGTATGAGGAAAAAATTATTTATGGTTGTTCTCTTTGCTCTGGCTTTTTTTTGTTTTCTCGCCTGCTCAGCCTGCACTGTTGCGCCTTCTGCCGATGCCTCCCAGCTGGCAAGCTTCTACCATCAGACGGCAGTCCCTCTGGCTACCGTCCCTGATTCCGCCAATGTCAACGGCCACCTTCCTGAGCAGGTGTACATCAAGACCCTGACCCAGACCTTCTGCCGTGACTACCAGTTTTGTCTGGTAGATGGACTCATCTACTATAAACTCATGCCGGGTGCAAAATACAGTAATCCCGGGTTGGTGGAAACCGACTGGCAGCTGGTGGGCGGTACCGGTCTGCCCACCCCAAAAAGGGAGGATGGCTTTCCTGTTCCCACAGAAATTGTAGAGATTTCCGCCGATGCTGATGCCCTGCTGGCCTTTGACTCGGAGGGTGGTATGTACCAGATGTTTACCAACAACAACAGTCCGGGAAAGCCCTTTGAGTGGATTTGGGACTTTGGCTTTCCAGAAAGAACCCATTTGGTTCAAAACCAGCTGGTCAAGAACAAGCGTGCCTGGGCCGCGGCAACTCGTCGCCAGGATGTGCTGTGGCACGAGGACATCTACGGCAATCCCCACCACTACGGAACCATGGGAATCGAGACCATCTATTTTCTGACGGAGGACGGCCAGCACATCCGCTTTACTGACTCCGGTCTTCCCGCCGACTTCAGCCGCAGTCTCCAGGGCCCGGAACGAGGAACCTTCATTGCAGAGAATCTTAGCGCCAGTGCCTCCACCATGTTTGTCATCAACAAAGCCGGCACCATGTACACCCGCTTGGCAGACTTTGACACCATCGGCTGCGACCCCATGTTCTTCAAGTACACCTACGAAAAGCTGCCGCAAAAATATGACGGAACCCAGTATCTTTCCAACTATTCTCCTTGGGCCCTGCCCTCTGAGCCATGGCTCCGCCAGCCGGACATCCCCTTGGAAGGAAAAGCCCGTATCACTCGTCACATTACAATCCTGCAAAATGGTCAGGGAAATGCGGCAAGGGAGCTGCGGGTGGCAGGAACAAATGCCCAAGGCAGCACAGGATATTATATGAAGGCAATTTTTGATTCCAGCCCGGAAGACTGGAGTTTTGTGGAAGTGCCACTCCACCTTGATTCCTCCAGCTTTTTGCCGGTAACAGCCGACGGAGTTCCCCAAGAAGTGTTGGACAATCTGTCGGGACCGAGCCAGGACCTGAAATTTACCGGTTCTGTGTGGCAAAAGGGGCATTCCCTTCCAGAAATCCACTGCAGTATATCAGACTTTATTATGAGTGAGGGTGCCTTTACCCTACACCTCACCTACAAGGACGAGACAAAGTCCATTATCCTGCACCCAGTGGAAATGTGGTCCTTCATGTTCCGTAACGACCCGGGCTTGGATGGCACACAAAAGGATTTTTTTATTACCTTTGAGTATCCGGCAGGCTCCCTTTATTCCCAGTACCCTGAGTTTCAGGACTTCCTGCAAAGGGCCTTTGGCGACAAGAACAAGGTGCTGTTTTCCTGTCATGCCTCCGTTACAGAAGATATTTTTTACCTGGCGGTTCCCTACGAAAATCCCCGTACTGCCCATTACCCCTTGTCAGCCCGTGGGGATGCCGGTGTTCCAGTGGTGGCTACAGAAATGCCAGAAAAAGATGACTTTGTATTTCTGCTTGCCAATCCCCACCACAGTGAAGGTGCCGGGAACCTCCCTGTTGCCCTGTACTATAGCTCTCCCTCTGTAGGCTACTTTTCTTCAGAAGAGCTGCAGCTGGAGCCGGGTACTGTAATCACCCAAGAAAATCGTCAAATTCTGGATAAAACCCTGGCAAAGAATCAGCAGTATCATCAAATGCTGCTGCAGGAATTGGATTTGTTTGATAAATATGCTTCCAAGGCAAGAATTTCCCGGTGGGGGTATAATTTTGTGGATTTGCTCACTACAGTCACTCTCTTGAATCAAATCGATTTTCCAAAGATAAAGACAGCGACAAGCTTTGGAGGCGAGCTGCTCAATCAAAATGCACGGACATATAGAACACAAGCCAAATCCCGCACCTGGGTTTATTCCCACCTGTTGGAATTGCTGGAAATTCGCATTGCTGCATACAAGGCCCTGCAAAGGGTCTTGGAAGAGGGAAAAACCTCGGCTACTGTCCCCCAAAAACTCTTTGCCAATCACTATGAGCATTTGAAATCGGCACATCTTCCTGAATCGATGGAAGGCAGCTCTCCCTTGAGTCAGAATGGTGCTTCGATGCTTCATCTTTTACCCGATGTTCCCCTGTTTCCCGGTCTTTGCCTTGTTCTTCAGGAGGCTGGAGAAACGTACTATGTTCTGGTGGAGCTGGAGGATTCAGTAAAAACCATTTACCGGCGAACAACCTCTCCTTCTCCGGCAAATCCCCTGGTGTTGTCTGCGAAATTCGTTGCCTTTTCAGATTCCGGGCTTTTGCCCAAGGAACTGAAGGGAGCGGAAAAATGGAAGGGACAATTGACCTGGGACGGTCTCCAGCTTTCAATCGATGTGGAAAGTGGTTTGTTTACAAGGAAGGCACTTTTTGAAGGCAGCCTACAGTAGGCTCAAACAACCCTCGCCGTTTTTCCTGTTGTTTTTGACCTTGCTTGCCGATGATTAAAATGTTATAATGGAATCATTACACAGGTGAAGCGGTTTATTGTGGGTAACCGTGGATACCCTTTTGCAGGAGAGGTAAGATGAAAAGTTTAAAGACCACCTTGATTGTTGTGACCAGTGCTATCGTGCTGACAGTCGCATTGGTAAGCACCTTTTTGGCATACGTCTTTGCACGAGATGCAGCCCAGAAGATTATTCTGGAGGACAACCTGGTGACGGCACAGGCGCTTGGAAAGTACCTTGAGACACGAGCCAATATGGAGATAGAGGTTCTGAGTGCCATGGCGGTGCAGCCTGAAATGACGGATCCCACCATGTCCCTGGCAGACAAGGCAGCCTTCTTGAGCAATATCGCCGCCATGGATAACCAGCGCATTGCCTACACTGTTTGCGACGCACAGGGAAACGGATAT
>JAGBFT010000114.1 GCA_017936345.1 Spirochaetaceae bacterium | reverse complement strand
GGTTTCACTCATGGGAGGCTCCTGTTGAATCAGTGGTGGAGGTTTCGGCAGTGGTGGCAGCCTTGCCTTTCCCGGTTAGTCGCAGGGTGAGGCTGACGGCCCAGGAAGTGGTGAGAAAGGCCAGTATGGTGGACACCATACTGATGACCAGCAGGGGAATCAGGATTTCCTTCAGCAGTCCGAGGTTCTGGATGATGCTGACGCTGGAGGGCACCAGAAAGAAGGCCATGTTTTGCCGCAGGAACTGGGCTTTTTGCCGGATGTGGTCAATCTTCAGGATGCGCACCAGCAGCAGGATGAAAATCAGCAGCATACTGATGATGTTTCCTGGCAGGATAAAGGGCAGCACGACGGAAATGCATTCCCCCGCAAGACAGATGCCCAGGACAATGCCGATTTGCAACAAGATGTTCATGGCTCCATAATGCCATGTTTTTGAGATTCCTGCAATTGGCGGGATTGATTGCTTTCTCCTGCCAAAGAAATGTAGTATACTGCACCTACCGCTATGGACACCATGACCCCGGAACAACGCCATTACGCCATGTCCCGCATCCGCAGCACGGAGAACCGGCCTGAGCGGGAGATCCGCTCCAAGCTCCACGGCTACGGCTTCCGCTTCCGCAAGAACGACCGCCGCCTGGCAGGAAGCCCCGACATTGTGCTGCCCCGCTACCGGGCAGTCATCTTTGTGAACGGCTGCTTCTGGCATGCCCACCGCAACTGCCCCAAGTTCCGCCTGCCCCGCACCAACACGGAGTTCTGGCGGAACAAGCTGGAGCGCAACAGGCGGCGGGACCGGGAGACGGTGGAGCAGCTGCTGGCGGAGGGCTGGCGGGTGGCGGTGGTGTGGGAATGCTCCATCACCGGCAGGCGACGTGCGGACAAGATTGCCAACGTGGCGGAGTGGCTGGCCTGGTGGCTGGAGGAGGACCTAGGCGAGCCCTTCGTGGAGGTGTGAGGAAGCTGCCGTCCGTCACCGTCCCAGCGACAGAAGCCACTTCCCCCATGCTGCCATACCTTCCCCGCTTCCCATTCCTCCAATTTCTTTTCCTACTTGTATTGTAGATATCTCAAGTTTGACTATGTGACATTTTTATGTTACACTTAATTATGACAAATGAAAATTGTATAATCTATTCTGGAATTTTTTTTCAGATAGAATGGTATTTTGATTCAAGGGGATATAGTCAAGCCTTTGAATATTTTCAAGAATGTAATGTAAGTCAAAAGCGAAAGTTTCTTTTGTTGTGTCAGAAATTGGGTGATTTTGGAAAGATACATGATGAAACTAAATTTAGAAATGAAGGTGACAAGATTTTTGCTTTTAAGCCACAGCCAGATAGATATTTGTGTTTTTTTCAAAGGGGTAAGAAGGTGATTGTGACCAACGGATTCAGGAAACGAGGGAGAAAGATGCCAAGAAATGAAAAGGAGCTGGCGTTGAAAAATATGGCTGACTATTTGGTACGTCATTTGGGAGAGGAGGAATAAATATGACTACATTTGAACAGTTCTTTAATGAAAATCCAGATCAGAAAGCAATCTATGAAAAAGAATATAATGATTTTCTTCTTTCAGAGTTCATTGTGGAAAAAATGAAAGAAGAAAAGATTTCCATTCGGGAACTGGCTAGAAGGGCGGATGTTTCACCAACAATCATACAGAAACTTCGTTCCGAAGATGCAAGAAAAGTGAATTTAACAACCTTGACTTCAGTCTTAAAGTGTCTTGGGTATCAAATCAAGCTGGAACGGATACCGGTGCTGGGGTGAGCAGACGAGTCTTGTCGAGTATATTCGACAAGTTTCAATGCCGGAGAAGCATTCCGACGGAAGAGTCTGGGGGCTCATCGGTAGGTCAATCTCTGGAAAGTGTTCCATCATCTCCGTGTGGCTATTCTTGTAACCCGATTTTTTCCCTAAAAGACTTGTATTCCATGGAGTCAAAGCGTATGCTGATGATTTGCCCCTCCCTATTCCGCTGCCTTTCAGGTGGTCAACTCTACCAAAAAAAAGAGGGCTGTAGTCAAGCTCCAGCTCCCCTTTTAGCGCAAGGTCGGAATCGTCTACTGCTTTGTGAGTGATACTGGGCTGGAGTTGTTTATAAAACCAGAGACAAGTTGAAGCTTGCCAGAAAGTATACGAATGGAACCGATTTGTGTGCCGTTTGCAGAGCCTTTTCTTATCACTCCAAGTGTACTCGATGAGGTTATATAGTAAAATTCGTCTTCATCCTCAATTTCAGTTGTGAGAAGTGTTCCTGTGACCCGTCCTGGTTGATTGGCAGCTTTGGAGTCAAAGATGAGTGTTTTCCCATCTTCTGTTACCCACTGACCCACGAAATCGTTTGTATTACCAGTTCCGCCGCCTCCTTCTAGAGCTTGCCCATCATCGCTGCCACTGCTACCGTTGTCGCAGGCAATGAACGCAAACAATACCATCAAAATCAGCAAAATTTTTTTCATAGATTGACCTCCTTAAGACTTTGGGGTCAGTATATATATATATATATATTGTCAAGGGTTTGAAGTGAAAAAAACAAAAATTTTTTGGAGGAAATGGTTGAACAGACCTGCGGGGAATTTTCATCAAGGTGATTTCTCACTGAGAAATTGGAGGGTTCCATGCTGCCATACCTCCTGTTTTCTAGCCTGAATTTTTGATTCACGAATTATTCAACAGTAAAAAATGAGATGGCTTGTTCTTTGTGCTCCGAAAGAATTCCCATCAACCGGAAAGCTGAGCCTGTGGGGTGGCTTCTTCCCGCTTCCCATGCCTCCACAGTTTTTTTTGACACTCCCATATAGCAGGCAAAAATAGTTTGTGTCATTCCAGCTTCGGTGCGAATTGTTCTGATTTCTGAAGGATTGAATTCTTTAACCGGAGCAATCATGTATGTCGTTTTCTTTGCGGAAATTCTTCCTTTTTCAAATTCGATTGCTTCTTGCAAACCTTCTTTTAAGTCTTCAAATAAAGAGCTCATATTTTTCTCCTACATATTGCGTGAGTTGGCAGCTTCATTTTTTAGTGCTTTTACGAGCTTTTTCAAGACAGTCTTTTCTTCGGCAGAAAGATTCTCTTGCTCTTTTTTTGTAAAAGCAGTAATAAGGTATGTCACTTCATATTCCTCAAAATCTGTATAACAAACACGGACACTTCCACTTTTTCCTTTGTTTTCGAGGGGAAAGCGTACTTTTCTGATGCCTCCTGTTCCTTCCATTACGGGACCCGACTGAGGATTCTTTAGAAGCATTATCTGCAAATTTAGTAAATCTGCATCATTCAATCCAATTTCCTTCCACCTTTTCGTGAATAGTGGCACTTCTATGAAAGTCCTCTTGATTATATCCATAAGTTAATACTACGCCCTATTTTATAGGGTGTCAATATCAAAAAATAAATTGACGTATTTAGGGTTGTTGGGTGCTGCCACACCTTCCCCGCTTCCCAATCTCCAATTTCTTTTCCTACTTGTATTGTAGAAAATGGCTCCTTTGTGGTAATATGGCTTAACTTTCACTAAAGTTTATGTAGACAGATTTTATATCCTTGGGGGTAATGACGATGAAGAATGCGTACGTGAAGCGG
>JAGBFT010000009.1 GCA_017936345.1 Spirochaetaceae bacterium | reverse complement strand
GAACATGTATCTGCTGGGAGATGTGGCCATGGTTGCCATGACGGAATTCCAGCCCTCGGAGCAGGTGGCCGCCGCAGGAAGCGCCGCAATCCTGGATGCCTTCTGCCGCACCCTTTCCCTAGGCTCCACCGGCTCCTACACTGACTGGGGCAACCGCAAGATAAAGCGTAGCAGGAATGAGCTGGAGGTAAGCATCCGCACCCACCTGCCGGAGGACAACTCCGTGTCCCAAAACTTTAAGTTCATCACCAAAAACAAGGCCGACGGCTACTCCATCCTCACCCTCACCGTCTTTGACCGGGCCTACAAGGACAACCGCAAGTACTTTGATGCCATCGTCAAAAGCTACAAGGTAAAATAAATCAGTGGTTTGAGGCAAGCGGGCTCTAGAGCCCGCTTTTTTTTAACATCTCTATCTTTTACTTAAAGCTTGCCACCGTCAAGGGGGTTCCTATCCACATTCCCTCGCTCCCCAGGTATTCTTTTTTCTGACCTTCTATAATAAACTGAACGCTTTCTACGGAGGGGAAGGAACAGGCAGTGTATACAACCTGCATCAACTGATGAATCAAGCCATCTACCCCGTAGGGATTGAACTCAAAATCCTCGCTGAAATTCAGGGTAGCAACCTTGTTCTTTACCGAAGCGGAAAGAAGACGGGTTCCCTCTGGAATGAGGGTCATGCAATTGTCGATAATGTCATCTGCACTAGGGCCTTCCAAGAGACTGTTGATTGCGGCAGTGAGGGGAGAATTAGTCTTTGGAATAGAACGAACAACCTCCTTACGGGCAACTGAACCGTCATTGTTTAGCTCCACAAAGAAAAGGCGTATCTCCGTTTGCTCTGCCACTACAGCGGCACTTTGCTCAGCAGTAATTGTACCGTAGGGTGTTTCTATAAGGACATCACTGGGATTTGGCAGAGGTTCTTCCGGAAGAGACTCCAATTCATTTGGAGAAGTGACGGGGGCAACCACACTGGAGTCCTGAGCCTGTAGTGTAGCCAAATCGATGGTAGACAAATCCTGAAATTCAACCACAGGTTCACCTGCAAGTCCACTATTGTCTTGAATAATTACAGGAGAAGGGTTATCTGTAGGCTGGGAATTGGGCTTTTCGTCCTCTAGCTGAAAATTTTCCACAAAGGCAGGTTCTGAACCAAGCAAGTGGGTAAAAAAACCAGTCCTTTTAAGAGTGCCTAAAATGTCGTCTTTCAAAATAAAAAATGCAATCAAAAGGATGAGGGCAAAAAGCAACCAAATAATTAGCCCCAATCCAAGTTTTTTTTCTTTCTTCTGACTCATAGACATAGTATAAGGTCCCTCCAAATTCATGTCAATGCGGGAAATTTAAAATCATGGTAGTTCCATGTCCTACAAGGCTTTGCACTTCCAAATCCAGACCCAATTTTTCTGTCAAAGCCCTGGCGATAGGCAGACCCAAGCCCGTGCCACCATTATTTCTATTTCGAGCCTCATCCACCCTATAAAATCGGTGAAAAATCCGGGACAGGTGTTTTTCTTCTATGCCCCATCCCCTGTCTTTTACCCACAACCGGGACGTCTCTTGGTTCCAACCAATTTCCACGTAGGTTGGTTTGTCACTGTAGGTGAGACTGTTTTTCACAAATATACGTAAAATCTGTTTTAGCGCTTCTTGGTTACAGAAAACACTAGAACCTTTTGGACAATTGAGGTGGAATTCCCCATCAGGATAAATCAGAGTAAAGTCAGCTAAGACTTCCTGCAAAAAATCAAATAGTTGTATTTCTTCCTTGGGATAGGCAGATCCGTCATTATTTTCCGCCCTAGTAAGCTGCAAAAGACTTTCTATGAGACTGGCCATGGAACGACTTTCTTTTTGGAGCATTTGCAAGGATTCTTCCAGCACCTGGGGATTATCCTTACCCCAACGGCACAACAAATCCACATGGCCAGAAATCACAGCCAGGGGTGTTTTAAGTTCATGGGCAGCATCTGCGGTAAATCTCCGCTGTCTTTCAAAATCCTCCTGCAGCCGGCCAAAAAGCTGATTAAAGGTGGCGGCCAATTCCTGGAGTTCATCCTTTGCCCCGGACTCATCAAGACGGCTGTCCAGTTTTTCACTGGTAATTTCTTGGGCTTGAAGGATGATTTTTCGCAAGGGATGCAGAATGCGTTTACTTACAAGAAAAGCAACAATACTGGAAACCAGCAGGAGAGGAATACTGAACAAAAGCACCATCCGGGGCAAGCCTTTTAGAATGAGGTGGACATTGTCCTGACGTAAGTCCACCGCCACCTGCACCCGATACCCTTTTCCATTTGATGCTGCCACAGTTTTTGCCACGTACCGTAGATTCAAGTCTCCGTCAATAAAAAAATCTTCCCGAAACTCAGTGCTGGACTTTCCACCTTCCGTATCCGGGAGGACTGGGACAAAGGCATCATTTGTACGGATAAGAGTACCATCCTCGTTTGAAATACGATACAGGATATAGTAGGGAATGGAATGGGAGGGAAAACTCATTTCCTTTTGTACATCCTTGCGGTAGCCATCTTCTACAATTCCCAGAAAATAGAGCAATTCTTCTGTCTGCTGCTTTTCCAGCAATCTTTGGGTAAAATTAAGAACCAGAATGGAAAAAACCAAAACAGAAACAAAAATCAAGAGGGTAAAAATTGCCGTCAGTTTTACAGAGAGAATTACCTTGTATTTCATTGATTTTCTTTCATTATATAACCAATGCCACGGAGGGTTGTAATGCAGGAATCCTGTCCTGTTCCATCCAGTTTGTTTCTCAAATAACGAACATACACATCAACAGAGTTGGCATCGATGTAATGTTCTTCTCCCCACACCAGGTCAATGATTTTTTCACGGGACAACGCCTCGTTTTTATGGCTCATAAAGCAATGCAAAAGCAGGTATTCAGTTTTTGTAAGGGAAAGCTCCCTTCCATCCAGGGTAACAGTGCAAGACTTGGGATTCAAAGCGATAGATCCAAGCTTTAAAACCTCATCAACCTCTGCCTCCTCTCCAGATTTTTCCCCGGAACCTTTCCCAAGAGAAGGCATGTTTTCCCTAGCTTCTCCACTCCAAACACTTTTTCGCCGCAGCAAGCTTCTGATTCTTGCCAGCAGCTCCTCAATCGCAAAGGGCTTGGGCAGATAGTCGTCGGCACCGGCATCAAGACCTGCAACCCTGTCCATAGTCTCACCTCGGGCTGTCAGTAAAATCACCGGAACAGAGGAATTTTTTCTGATACGGCGCAACACTTCCAGACCACTGATTCCAGGGAGCATTACATCCAGAAGAATCAAGTCCCATTCCTCTTGCTGAATAAAATCCAGGGCACTGCGACCATCTTCTGCCACCTGAGCTTGATACCCCTCGTGGGTCAACTCCAGCTTTACAAAGGAAGCAATGCCAGGCTCATCCTCTACAATTAAAACTCGCTCCATATCCTTACCCTCTTAGTCATCTCACCGCTCCGGTTAAAGCCACCCTAATCATCATACCAGTCAAAGTCATCCATTTCAATCTCCTCATCTGGTCCAAGATGGAAAACCATTGGAGGGCTTATATCTTCCCCCGTAACAGAACGCAGTTTTTTTATTTCGAGTCTGATTACCTTGCCCCTCCATTGAATCGGTTCCCGTATTTTCATTTCATCTCCCCGCCGATTGAAATAAATCTTTATGTCAGCGGGAAGAGGTTCATCATTTACATAAATACTCTCGCTTGTAACAGAGGCTGGGTCTATAGGAACTGCAAAATCAAAGGAAAGCTCACCGTCGTCTCTTTCGATTTGCTCAATATAATAGACCTGTTTTTCTGGAAAATAATTATCTGCCCACAAAGAGATTCCCAGCAAAAACAATAGAAACAACACAATCTTACCTTTCATGAACAAACCTCTCGTAAAATCAAAAAGATGTAAGGGACAGTGAAGGCTGATTCACTGCCCCATCAAGCTTTAGTCGTCAAATTTTTGACCCATATACTTGCCGTTTTTGTCAAAGTACACTTCCATCCTGTTGGAAAGCTTCAGTTCGATGCTGTTCCAATCCTTCTCAGCCTCAACAATCTTTGCATCGGCAAAATTATTCTTCACATAGGAAGTGACTGTCTCTGGCAACACACCAGCAGGAATTCCCTCGTAGCTTTTGATGCTTTCCCAGTTGCCGCCGTTAAATGTAATTTCGGTACGGTCACTCAGCTGAACCTCATACTCATTAAAATCCTTCTCCACATATTGCACCGTCTTGCCGGCAAAATTTGTGGCGATAAAATCCTTTGCTCCCTTGGGCAACTTTTCTGGTGAAACAATCCTGTCATCAGCAGCTACAATTCCTGCAACCAAAGCCAACACTACCATAACTAGTCCAATTTTCTTCATAACAAAACTCCTTAAACTTGTATTTGCAGCCTCAGGGCCGCTCTGTAATTTAACTATATAACATTTTTTACCGTCATACATTAAAACTTTCTGAGGAAATGAGTGAAGTTAGGTGAAAAAAAGCTATAATCAATATAGATCAAGTTTAAAAGAGAGCTTAAATTATAGATGAGGAGGGGAAGGCCTTCCCCTCGCTTCCAAGCCAAAGGTTTGGCTTGTCCGCTACCCCTTCTGCGGGGACACCCCGCAACGCCCCGCACTCATTCTAGCTCAGGTAAAAGGCAACCAAGGCTTTTACAGATTATCTAATTGGCAAATCAATATCGTAATGAGGATTAGGTTCATGTAGCTCAAAAATTTTTTGCAGAGGTTTATCAGAATATTTTAATATTTTTTGTATGTAGGTAAAACGCGTTTTTATATTTTCTATCTCAATTCTCCGATTTTTTGACAACTCTAGAAATTCTTCACAAGAATCCAATCCAAGAAAACGTCTATTCAGTAGGCTTGCAGCAATTCCTGTTGTGGAACTTCCACAAAACGGATCTAAAATCCAATCACTTTCCTTTGTGCTTGCCAAAATAATTCGTGCTAGCAGTGGAAGCGGCTTTTGCGTTGGGTGTTTTCCACAAGATTTTTCCCATTTTGAAATTGCAGGCAAAGCCCATAAATCACGCATTTGCGTACCACCGTTCATCTCTTTCATCAAGTCATAATTGTAATAGTGAGATACTTTTTTATTTTTTCTTGCCCACAAAATAAATTCTGTTGAATGAGTAAAATATTTACAAGAAAGATTTGGAGGCGGATTTGTCTTTGCCCAAGTGATACAATTCAGAATTTTAAAATTAAGTTCATTGAGCCTTTGGGCAACAGAAAATATATTGTGATAGGTGCCGCTAATCCAAATTGTACCATTTTCCTTCAGCTTGTCACGACAGAGAGAAATCCATTGACAATTAAATTCATTGTCTTTTTCAAAACCTTGAGACTTATCCCAATCTCCTTTATTTACAGAAACTTGTTTTCCACTTTGAACAGAAATACCGCCATTAGAGAGGAAATACGGTGGGTCGGCAAAAATCATATCGAAGTGGAAATTTATATTAGGAAGAAGCTCCAGGCAATTTCCTTTTGCCAAAGTAAAATCTAAGTTTTCAGAACGGTAATAGGGTTTGATAGACATTTATAATTCGGATTTTATTTGATTGAGAAATTCAGAAAGACTTTCAAGATTATAAATACTTGGAATTAACGAATAAGCTTCTCCCAACTTATTTTTTGCAGAAAGCCAACCATGACCATCAGTAATCCAAAGTCGCATTGGTTTCGCTTAATTGAGATAAAAATAAATTAAAGTCTTTTTTCACAGTACGTTTCCCTAAAACTCATATTATACTATATATTTGTATATATCAAGATTAAAAATTTGAAATTAGTATCTCGCTGATAATTCCACGTTTATTTGAGTTTGAATTTATCGCCCTCGCTGCAAAAACCCTTTTTATCTCAAAGTGCTTATACAATTCATCAAAAAAATTATCATTTACATCTATATTTCTAGGATCTGAATTGCTAGCTAAAATAGCCGTACCTTTTCTTGCTATTCTTTCAAGAAATTGTGCAAGTTCAATCTGTTCTTTATCCGCAAATCGATTTTCGGAATAAGAGGTGAATGCAGAAGTTTCTGTCAAAGGTCTGTAAGGGGGATCGCAATACAAAAAAGTCTTCTCATCTATAAAATCTTCACAAGTCTTGTAGTCTCCTACTTGTAGTGAGACATTTTGCAAAAGATTACTGCAAGACCATAAGTTCTCCTCATCACAAATCAATGGATTCTTAGCATTGTTAAATGGAACATTGAATAAACCTTTTGAATTCACTCTATATAGCCCATTAAAACATGTTTTATTTAAAAAAATGAAAAGAACAGCTTTTTCCAGATTCAATGTGTCGTTCCCATTCACCTTTATCTCATTATATCTGCTTCTTTTTTCATAAAATAAAATTTTCCGCTCTTCTTCTCCAAGACTTTGGTAGGTTGTTTGCATCAAACTTAATTGTAAAACCAAATCCTCACAATTATTTTTTATTTGAAAGTAGGTATTTATAAGTTCCTTGTTAATATCATTTATTAAAACTTCTTTTGGCTGAAATTTCTGTAAAATATCAAACAGAACTGCACCACCACCAACAAAGGGTTCACAATATTTTTCTATCTTTTGAGGATATTTTTTTCCAATTTCTTCCAGTAATTGGGTTTTTCCCCCAACCCATTTAACATAAGGCTTCGCCATGATATCCCAGTACTATATTTTTTTTTCTAAAATTTTACAACAGTTTTCATCTTAAATAAACATTTCGTATCTGTTCCCCCACAAACACCACCCTTGGTTCAGTCTTATTCTGACAATTGAACATTTTTTGAAAAACTGTTATCCTCACGATATGAATACACTGGTAGCATTGTGTCCAATTGGTGCAGAAAAGATTCTGGGCAATGAAATTAAAAAGTTAGGTTATAGTCTCGTAGATATGGGAAGTCCTAGGCCTCTGGGCCGGGTTGCCTTTTTAGGTGATGATGATGCCCTTTTCCGAAGTAATCTTTGTCTGAGAACTGCCGACCGAGTATATCTTCAGCTGGCTTCTTACAAGGCAGAGGACTTTGATGCCCTTTTTGACAGTGTATACTCCATTCCTTGGCAGGATTTTTTCTACAAGGATGTGAGGGTGGTGGTAGACAAGGTTAGGAGCCACAAGAGCAAGCTTTCTTCAGAGCATAGTATTCAAGGTATTGTTCACAAGGCTATCTACACAAAGCTGGGAGACGTGTGGAGAATCCATACCATGCCAGAAAGCGGTGAACGTAGCGATGTGCGCATTTACATAGAAAACAACATTGTTGCGGTGTTGCTGGACTTATCTGGAGTGCCATTGCATCGCCGTGGCTACCGGAAAGATGGTGGAATTGCCCCTATCCGGGAAACTATGGCGGCAGTGCTGCTCCAAATTATGAACTGGCGACGAAAAACTCCCCTTCATGATCCATTTTGCGGGTCTGGAACCATTGTTAACGAGGCCATGCTGTACGCCTACAATGTAGCCCCCGGTTTTGGACGTCGTTTTGCCCTGGAAAATCTCAGTATTTACGATGAAGACAGGGCCTACCAGATAAAGTGTCAGGAAGCAGAAAAAATTCAACCTGAATGCCAGACCCGCATTACCGGCACAGACATTGACGCTGCCGCCGTTGAGCGTTCTAGGGCCAATGCGGAGAGGGCTGGAGTTACAGCAGGGAGAGCCCTGCAACTTATTGGTAGTGACCAGCGGATTCAGCGGCCAGATTTTGAACAAGCAGATTTCCGTGACTTGGGCGCTCCCTACGAAACAGGACTTTTGCTGGGAAATCCACCCTACGGAGAAAGACTGGAGGACAAGGAGGCGGCCAAGCTTTTGTACAAGGACATGGGGGAATTGCTAGAAAACTTTCCTGGATGGGACCTGGGCTTTATTACATCCCGCGCCGACTTTGAGTCTGCCTTTGGGCATCAAGCCAACTCTACAAAAAAACTAAAGGGTGGCAACCTAGACACCTATTTCTTTCAATATTTTCAATCGGAACAAAAGGGAAGAAGATAATGGCAATAGTAGTTGAGCACGACAAGCGAAAGAAAGAGATTCTTGAAACAGCTCTAAACCTGTTTATGGAAAAGGGCTATGAGGATGTGACCTTCCAAAAAATTGCAGACCGCTGTGGCATTACTCGAACAACCTTATACATCTACTTTAAAAACAAAAAAGAAATCTTTGTGTGGAGTATCAAGCAACTCACCTCCGAAATAGAGGCTTCTCTTGTAAAAATTATCAATGATGATTCCAAATCTGTAGAAGAGAGGCTTTTAAATGTGCTAGATAGAATTTTGGAAAAGTGTGCGGAAAATCATCTTCTTTTTACTGTAACTCTAACCTACCTTCTTCAGCTTAAAAAATCTGGGAAGGATCCTGCAGTACGGGTGCGTAGAAGAATCATTCGTCTCCGACACCTTTTGTCTACCATTATAATCGAAGGTATCAACAAGGGAGAATTCAAAAAAGTAAATGTTCACGACACCAACGAATTGTTGTACAGTGTAATTGAAGCTGCAATTTTCAGATTGGCGGTACTTAATCAAAAGGATATTAGCGAATTGCGTCGCCCCTTCCACCTGGTGGTAACGGGAATTTTGGCAAAAAATCCCCAACAATGAAAAAAAACACCTCTAAAAATTGAACTATGTCCAACCTTAGAGGTGCATCTTATCTAAAGATTTATTCAAGAATTACTCTGACTGAGAGGATGCGTAGGAAGCAAGATTTCTGTCTTCGGAAGTGATATGCTTTACCAACCAATCTGAAATGAAGTCATACAATTTCTCCAAGTCGATTTTAGTGCCACGAGAAAAGTCACTCATCAGGTTTGCAACATAGGTTGTAAAGGCCTTATGCTGAGCAAGGTGATTTTCCATATCCTCATACTTTGTATCTTTCATCAGTTTTTCTTCACAACCAAAGTGAAAATTTACATACTTGGCACAATCCTGCAAAACAAGCTCTGTATCTGAATCTTGCCTTTCCTTTGGAGCTATAACCAAATTATACAATTCGTCAGCAATTTCAAAAAGCCGCTTGTGTTGGCTGTCAATCATTGGATGTCCTACCTTATAGCTGTCATCCCACACAATATGTTTTGCCATAAAACCTCCAAAAAAGTATATTTATTTCTATACTTATACAAATTATCGGAATTAAAATCTACCCTCTTGAAGGGGCTTTTATAATCCTTTGATTTTTTGAACCTCTGAATTGCAGCCCCAGGTCTTTTTCTGTCTCAATAAATGGTCCATCCACCAGCACATCAATAGAGGAAACCATGTCTTCTGTAAAATCGGTGTGGCAGCGGCCTGCTGGAGAAAGAATGTCTTTCTCCAGGACACAACCAGTAAAACACCAGATATTTTTTTGTGGGAATTTTTCCCGTACCCTTCGAAGAAAGGGAGCTAAAACCTCTTGATTTTCTGGTTCAAAGGGTTCTCCCCCAAGAACACTAAGCCCACTGATATGAACCGGGGTTAGAGCCGAAAGGATTTCTTCTTCTGTGGCAGAAGTGAACTCCTGACCGTAGCAAAAGCTCCAGGTTTCTTGATTAAAGCAACCGGGGCAGCAGTTCCGGCACCCAGATACAAAGAGGCTAACCCGTACACCTTCTCCATTGGCAATGTCGTTTTTCTTTATTTCTCCGTAGTACATGGCTATAGGTGCAATACCCTCTCCTTTATCTCCTCTGTTCGGCCTTGATTCCAGTACTGGGTGCCGATGTACCCACAGGTGCGGCGAGCTACGTTCATCTTTGTCTGATCCCGATTGCCACAGTTGGGGCATTCCCATACCAGCTTTTCGTTTTCATCGGTGACGATGGCTATTTCTCCTGTGTAGTCACAAGCTTGACAGCAGTCGCTTTTGGTGTTTAATTCGGCATACATAATGTGATGATAAATATGCTGCAGCAGGGCTATAACAGCGGGAATATTGTTTTCCATGTTGGGAACTTCCACATAGCTAATGGCACCACCGGGAGACAGCTCTTGGAACTGGGACTCAAAGGTGAGCTTGCTAAAGGCATCAATGGGTTCTGTTACATGAACATGGTAGCTATTGGTAATGTAATTTTTGTCCGTAACACCGGCAATTACCCCAAACCGCTGTTTAAGGCACTTGGCGAATTTGTAGGTGGTACTTTCCAGAGGAGTGCCATAAAGGGAAAAGGCAATGGTGGTCTGAGCCCGCCACTTGCTGCAAGCCGCATTGAGACGACGTAAAACTTCCAGTGCAAAGGGAGTTGCTTTTGGATCCGTGTGGGGCCTTCCTGTCATACGGCGGGTCATTTCTGTCAAGCCAGCATATCCAAGGGAAATGGTAGAGTAGTTATTGAACAAAAGCTCGTCGATTTTCGCTCCCTTTGGAAGACGGGCAAGGGCTCCATTCTGCCACAAAATGGGGGCTGCATCAGAAATAGTACCTTTAAGCCGATTGTGGCGGGCCATCAATGCCCGATAGCACAGCTCGAGTCTTTCGTCGAGGATTTTCCAAAAGGCATCCATATCTCCATCTGCAGAACAGGCAACGTCCACAAGATTGAGGGTTACTACACCTTGGTTGAAGCGTCCATAGAACTTGGGCCTACCCTCTGCATCACGGTAAGGGGTAAGGAAGGAGCGGCAGCCCATACAGGGATAGCAACAACCATCCTTTAGCTCCAGCATTTTCTTTTCGGAAATATAGTCTGGAACCATACGACGGGCAGTACACCGTGCAGCCAACTCGGTGAGATAGTAGTAGGGGCTGCCCTCCAGAACATTGTCCTCCTCCAAAACATAAATCAGTTTTGGGAAGGCAGGAGTTACCCAATGACCGCTTTCATTTTTAACCCCCTGATACCGCTGTTCAAGAACCTCTTGAATAATCATGGCAAGGTCATCTTTTTCCTGCTGACTGCGGGCTTCGTTTAGGTACATGAAGACTGAAACAAAGGGAGACTGACCATTGGTGGTCATAAGGGTTACTACCTGATACTGAATAGTTTGCACTCCCCGCTGAACCTCTTCACGAAGGCGGCGTTGAACCATGTAGTCGAATTGCTCCTGAGTGTAGGCAATGCCCATGGTTTGGGCAGACTCTTCCAAATCCTTGGCGATACGTTTGCGGCTCACGTCCACAAAGGGAGCAAGGTGGGTAAGAGAAATACTTTGGCCGCCGTACTGGCAGCTTGCCACCTGGGCAATAATCTGGGTAGCAATATTACAAGCTGTGGAAAAGGAGCGGGGAGTGTCGATGTAGGTTCCGCTTATTACAGTTCCATTTTGGAGCATATCCTCCAGATTGACCAAGTCGCAGTTGTGCATATGCTGGGCAAAATAGTCAGAATCGTGGAAGTGGATAATTCCCTCCTGATGAGCCTTTACAATGTCTTCATCCAACAAAAATCGTTTTGTAATATCCTTGCTCACCTCGCCCGCCATATAGTCCCGCTGAACACTTACTACAGTTGAATTCTTATTGGAATTTTCCTGCTTTACTTCTTCGTTGGAACATTCCAGAAGGGAAAGAATTTGCCGGTCAGTGGAATTAGCCTTGCGCATCAATTCATGCTGGTAACGATAGGTGATATATTTTTTTGCAATGGAAAAGCCTCCAGCCCTCATTATCTCTTCTTCAACCAGATCCTGAATAGCCTCCACGTTCATGGCCGTGTGACTTTCATAACACACCTGAGCCACCTTGTCTGCCACAGCTTGCACCTGAGCCGGAGAAAACTGTTCTTTCAAAGGCACTTCTTTATTTGCCTTTGAAATTGCCACAACAATTTTGTTGATGTCAAAAGACATTTCCTCTCCATTTCTTTTGATAATATTCATCCATAACCTCTATATATATTAGAAATATTTAAAAGAATAAAGATTATTACACTATATATAGTGTACGCTATATATAGTGTAATTTAGAACAGAGTATACTATCCATAGGGTTACTTGTCAATAAAAAAATATCAATTTTTTCCTGTAAAAAAGGCAAAATCCTTCACTTTAAAGCGACTAATTAATGCAAGGATTTTATTCTCAGAGATTTTTATGGAACAAAAAACCAAAGGACTCAAGCAGCGGGTGGAGCGATGCATGTATCTCACCTACACATCCTGCATGATTGAACCCAGACAGGACGGCTATGAGGCGGGTCTGCACACCGGTTGTTTAGAAACGGTGCGGGAATTGCTGGCCGAACACTAGGATTTTCCTTACACCAGCAAAGCCCCTGTCTTGCGGTCAGTTTTATAGCTTGCGGGAAGAGGAACCTGAACCAGCTGCCCAGGAGCAAGGATCTTACCAGACGAATCTTGAACTAAAACAAGTCCAAGATGACAACATCCATAATGAGCAATTCGATTTCCTGGTAGGTTGATAGGCTCAGAAACAATGCGAATTTCCAAAAGACTGCTTTTTTTAGACTGAACATCCTTGTCCTTAGCCCCTTCGCCCTTGTCCTGGGGTATGGCATCCTTTCCAGAAGGAGCAATATCACCAGAGCTTGTCAGCACAAAGGCAAGGCTTGCCCTTTCTTTTGGCAACCCTGCGTGGGAAGAAAATTTCTGCAATTTAACAGGGGCATCCTCGGTGGAAAAGGTAAAGTGGCACCATTTGTTGCCTCGGCTTCCGTCCATAGGGCAGGAGCCACAATCAGCAGGACAGGGAGCCACCACAGAATGATTTTTTCGAGCCACCGCTGCCCTAAAAGCTGTAAGGAAGCGAGCGGCTGGTGGAGTTCCAGGCTCCACAACCAAAACCTGTGCTTTTGATGCGGCATAATGGGAAAAAATATCAGCAGCCCGCTTGGCGGTAAACTCCGGTGGCTTTCCAGATTCTTCTACAACCTCATTAAACACATTGGCAGCGGTGATAAGATGAGCCCGTTCCTTAATCCCTACCCCCAATTCTCCCTTGACACGGATAATTTTCCATGGCTCCCCTGTAGCAGACTGCCTTGCAATGGTTCGGGCGGCCACCGCCAGATACAGTTCCTCTCCCAGGGCTAGGGCTGTGTGGGAATAATCCAGACAGTACCAAGTGAGTTTTTTTTTCCGCAAATCGGGCCGTGCCAGCCACAGGGCAATGGGCAGTGTCAGGGGGCCGGAACCAATATCCAAGCAGACTCCATTTTCTGGCACGTCCAGCCGAGAAGGAGACAAGCCCGCAAAAAGCCTGGTCAGTCGCAGTAAATTCCACCACTGAAAGTACCGGATATAGGCTGAAAGATGAACCGAATCGTTCAGATATCCCATTCGCCGCCCCACACGCTGGTCTGTAAGCAGGTGTGACAGGTTGCGAACCTGTTCTGGCAAGCGCAGCAAGTGTTTGGAAGAAAGAGGTCTCACCCCCTGCACAATGGAATCAAAGTTTTCTAGAACCTGACGTGCTTCTTGTGGGAGCTGGGACAAAAGCTCCTCCATTACAAGGGGCTGTGCAGGGCTAGTCTTAGAATCAGTATGAGGGGCGGCTCCCTTGGAACCAGTCTTGGCGGTAGCAGCAAGTCTCCCGCGAGAGCCGGTTTTATGCCGGGAACTTGTTTCCCGGGAAGTCGTTCCCTGTCTTGATGATTTTGAAGATGCTTTATTTTGCTGAGCCATCAGCAGATCCCCCTGAGGTACGATATTTTTTGACCAATAAATACAAATCCGTAAGACTGGAACGTATTTCTGAAATTGTTTCCAAGGCGACAGAAAGCTCCTGCTGGGAAGAAACATAGGATGTAGCCTCGGCAATCATCTCCGAGCGGGCTCCCTCGATGGTAAAGCGGCGCTCCTGAATCAGGTACTTGAGACGCATAATGGTCTGAAAGTCCCGCTGGGAGTAGGAGCGGCGGCCACCCAAATCCTTTTTGGGGGCAAGACTGGGAATCACCTCCTCCCAGTACCGCAGCACGTGGGCCTTGATTCCCGTCAGCTCCTCCATCTCCCCAATCGAGTACGCAGCCATCAGAATTTCTCCCGGTCTTCCCACTTCTTGCGGCTGGCCTTTAGCTCCAGCATCACCGGAATCTTGTCAAAGCCCAGGTCGCTGCGAATTTTGTTTTTGATGTACGCCAAGTATGAATCGGAGACTACCTCCGGGCGGCTGGCAAAAATCAGAAAGCGGACGGGATTGGAAGAGGTCTGCACCATGTAGCGCATCTTGAAGTGGGCGGTGCGGCTGGCAGGCGGCGGATAGGCGGCCACCCAGTCCTTCAGCGCAAGGTTCAGGGTAGCAGTGTCTATCTTGCGGTGGAGCTGGGCCTGCATTTCCAGCGCCGTGTTCAAAAGCTCCTGCATCCCCTTGCCCTCCAGGGCGGAGATGGCAATTACCGGGGCGTAGCCCATGTGGCCAAACATAATACGGATGTTCTCCTCCGCCTTCCGCAGAGCCTTGCGTCCCTGCTCCTGGGTGTCCCACTTGTTCAATGCAAAAATCACCCCGCAACCACGGTCGTGGGCCAAGGCCGCAATTTTTTTGTCCTGTTCTGCCAAGCCCTCCTGGGCATCAATTAAAAGAAATACAACTTCAGCCCGATTCAAGGTTTTGATAGCCCTGTTTACCGAATAATACTCAATGTTTTCCTTTACCCTTGCCTTTCGCCTAATTCCCGCTGTATCCAAAACTTGAAAGTTACGGCCATTGTAGACAAAATTGCCTTCCACAACATCCCTGGTTGTACCAGCATAATCACAGACAATGGAAGCCTCGGTGTGGGTGAGACGGTTTGCCAGCGTGGACTTGCCCGTGTTAGGCTTGCCCATAATAGCAATCCGAACAGGCTCCCCTCCCTCGTCCTCTTCTACCTTGGAAAAATCTAGACGGGAAATCAACTGTTCCTTTAGCTCAGAAATTCGGTCGCCATGCTCGGCGGAAATCAACAGGAGGCTTTCAAAACCAAACCTCATATAATTCCACGCCTCTTCCTCCAGTCGTCCTCCCTCGGTCTTGTTGACGGCGGCAATAACCTTTTTCCAATAGGGACGCAAAAGCGTGATGAACTCTTCATCCTCGCCGGTAATAAGCCCTGCATCCAGCAGCAGCAGGATGACATCGGCCTTTTCCAAGGCCCGCAAACTTTGCTCTACAACCAGCTCGTCCATCACCGCTTCCATAGTACCAGCTGCACGGTCCAGCTTGAAGCCGCCGGTGTCCATCAAATCAACAGGATAGCCGTTGATAAAGGCCGTCTCCTGGATGGGGTCTCTGGTTACACCTGGAGTTGGATCCGTGATGGCACGGCGACGATGGAGCAAACGATTGAACAGGGTGGACTTTCCCACGTTGGGACGACCAGCAATAACTACAAGAGGTAAATTACGGTATTTTTTATCTCGACTATAACCAGTACCTTCAAAATCCCCAGAAACATCTTCTGGACTTTCCAGTTCCAGCATTTCATCATCATCTTTTAAAAATTTCTTACTCATATCAGCCCTTCCCTTGGGAAACTGCAAAGTCACCTGACAAACAATGTACGGTCATTTCTTCCAGCTCCTTTATGGTGTGTGATTTCAAGGCTTTTTTAATGGCTCCGATTCTCACGGGGGACATACTGAGAGTTCTCACTCCAAGTCCAGCCAGCAGCAAGGCTCTATCTGGAGAACCAGCCATTTCTCCACAGACAGAAACAGGAATTCCAGCCTGATTTGCACTATCCACCGTGTATTTAATCAAGCGAAGAACCGCCACATTTTTTTCATCATATAAATCAGCCACAGAGGGGTTTTCCCGGTCGATTCCCAGCACATACTGAGTGAGGTCATTCGTTCCGATGGAAAAGAAATCCACCTTCCTGGCAAAGATATCTGCAGAAACAGCAGAGGCGGCAGTCTCCACCATAATTCCAACGGGTACATCTGGATTGAAGGGAACACCTTCCGATTCCAGCTCCGCTTTTACTTCAGCGATTATTGCCAGGGTTTCTTCCACCTGAGACAGATGGGTTACCAGGGGAATCATAATTTTCAGATTTCCACAAACTCCCGCCCTGTACAAGGCCCGCAGCTGCCGTTTGAACATGGTTTTATGGGCCAAAGTCAAACGAATGGCACGGCTGCCCAGCAAGGGGTTCTGTTCTGGCTCATGACTGAACCCAGCATCCTTAACGAGTTTGTCCCCACCGGAATCCAGGGTCCTAATAATAACAGGTCGTTCCCCCATGGTCCTTAAAACCTGTTGGTAGGCTTCCAGCTGGGCAAGCTCGGAAACGGAATGCACACTGGAAGAACCTGACTTGCGGGCATCCTGCACCGCCCCCATAAACAGAAATTCCGTGCGGAAAAGCCCAATGCCCTCAGCCCCCTCGTCCAGAGCCAGCTGAGCCTCTTCCGGGGAACCAATATTGGCCAGCAAGGTAAAAGTCACACCATCCGCAGTGGCAGCAGCCTTTCCCTTCAACTTGGAAAGACTCTTCTCTTCCTTTTGAGTGGCTACTACAGATTTATGGTACTTTCTCAAAGTCTTTTCATCAGGCTGAGAAATAACCAACCCCTGGGTTCCATCAACAATAACCTGCTGTCCAGTTTCCAGCTTGTCAGTGATAGACTTTATTCCCAGAACCGTAGGCAGTCTGTGATTTCGGGCTAAAATCGCAAGATGACTGGAAACACCACCCTCGCTGGCTACCAGTCCTTTTAGTTTTTTCTTAAACAAGGCAACTGCGTCTGCAGGGCTTACCGACGTAGCCACCACAACCTTTTCCTCTGGAACAAGGTCATAGTCAAAGGGCTTGTATCCCAAAAGCTCATCCACAACCTGGGAAAACACATCGGTTATATCCCTTGCCCTTTCTGCCAGATACTCGTCTCCTGCACCCCGCAAAACACCCGCCATTTCATTGGCTTTTTTGTGCAGGACGTTTTCAATATTCTGTAATGTCTTTGCAAGATGATTTTTTACCTGGGACAGGAATTCCTCATCCATCAACATCACCATATAAGTTTCAAGGATGGCTGCATACTGGGCATCAGCAGTTTTTGATTGCTCCTTCAAACGCTGATACACCTGCTCTACGGCAGACCGCAAGCGCCTCCATTCGGAGTCTATATCTGTTTCTTGTATTGTGTATTGAGGAATAATTCGTGGAGCAGGAGGAGGAATGAGAAAAACATCACCAATTCCAATCCCTTCGGATGCGGCAAGACCTTTGTATGTTTCCATTCCTTCAATATATCAAAAAAAAAAGCCTTTGGCTATGGCGGGAATTTTATATTGAATCGGCACTTGACAAAATATCGGGGGGGGGGGTAGAATCAAAGTATATATTTAGATAAGTATGGAGGAATACCATGAAACTTATGAAGAAGGTGCTTGTTCTGGCACTGGCGGCTGCCACCATCCTGATGGTAGCCTGTGACAACGGAAATGGCGGCGGTGGAACCAGCAGTAGTGGAGCTGACGGAAATGGCGGCGGTACGAGTACTGGTGGTGATACATTCGTTCTACCAACCCTGCCCGAAAGCAAGGGAAACGATTCCTTTGCGGGACTGGAAACCTTGACCATAAACTCCTATGTACGTTACAAAGTGGACACCACAAAGAGGGTGCTCACAGAGGAGGAACTCGCGGTCGATGATACAACTTGGAGCAAGAGTGCAGAGTACAGCTACAGCTATGACGGCACAGCAAACCCACTCACCATCACCACACGACTCGAAGCCCGCTATAAGGGAGGAAAGAGAGTCACCCCGACTGAGGAGCTGGCCGCTGATAAAGACGCATTTAAGACAGGTTTTACCCAAGGATTTGGGGAGACCTTTGACGAGTTGAGTGTCCTAGACACAACTACGAAGGAGGCTGAACTTGTAAAACTAAACGAGCAATTCGGTCTCACCCTCACTGTGGCGGATCTTGCAGCAGACGAGAAGAATGCCACCTTGGAAAAGGTTTGGAATTCAAAAAGGATTCAGGATATGCTCAAAGAGCAGCAGGATACACTTAAAAAGGAGTTTTCCCAGACACCCACCTATGCCGTGACGCTCACCGAACAAAGCGGAACCACCGCCAAGATTGAGGTTGAAGGACAGTACGACAGCAAGCGTACATGGTATGATCAGCAGGCTGGAAATTTTTCAGGCAATACCGCTGACAGTAAAATCGATGCTAGATTTTTCTTTGGAGGTGGAATTATTTACGTAGTCGGTGACGGTGACACCGACTACTACACCCCAACCGAGTACACCACAAACAGCATAACCTGCATAAACGACAGAGATGGTACCTCTAAGACCTTCTCCTATACCACAAAAGGTACTGGCAAGGACACCGTTGTCACTATAACTGTGGAGGCTGACAAAATTGAATGCACCTGGCAGCCTAGCTTCACAATCGGTCAGTACTAGTAAAACAACCGAGTAATATCCATCAGTCCAGTCCCCCGGAGCTGTTCCGGGGGATTTTTTGTGGTGGATTCTTGCCGGACTCAGGGTGGCAACCTTTCTTTTTTACCTAAATCCTGCTATACTTACTTCCATGAAAAAGCTTATCCTTAGTGTCGTCGTATCACTGTTTGCTGCAGCTTCTCTTGCAGCCCAAACCCATACCGCAGTTCCCCTGGACGACCCGATTTATACGGTCATCGAGCAGGCTCAGCTCAAGGGGCTGTGTCCTGTCTTGAGCGAGGCAAAACCCTATTCCCAGTACAAGATAAAGGATATAATCAACACCATCCTGTCTGCAGAGGCGGAGCTTCCCTGGGCAGCCCTCACTGCCGCAGAGCGTGCAAT
>JAGBFT010000113.1 GCA_017936345.1 Spirochaetaceae bacterium | reverse complement strand
TTGGGTGTAAACCAAACGCTCTCCCAGCTGAGCTAAGCACCCTTAACGTTCGTTACTATATCAGAAGCAAAAAAAAATGTCAATATTAAATCAAAATTTTTTCGTTTTTTATTCCTCCATAGTATTCACTTCACTTGGTGAAAAGAGGTAGCTATCCTGCAGCTTCATAGAAACAAAGGGGGGATCCTCTTTAATGCTCGTCAAAGGGACAGTAAAAGAATAAACCAATGGCTGATAATTTTCAGCACGAATAGTAATAGTAAAGGGGAAATTCTTCATTTCACCTTCTTTTTCTGCGGCAATGGGGGCTGGCTTGAAAGTAAAACAACCTCTAGCTGGCTTATAGGTGAGGGTTGGATTTTCCCACGAGGCATCTTCCATAGCTACCAATTTGCCATCAGCAGTAAGCTCTACGGTGACACCTGAAAGAGGCTCAAAGGTGTGGCCATCATATACTGCGCCCATAACCACAGGAAACACAAAGGCAGGCACATTATCTATCAGAGCATTTTGCTGTCTAGACTCATGGTAGGGACGCTTTGAGGCATTTACAACCCTCATTCCATCAATAATCATGGCATCAATATCTGCCTTGACTTGATTTTGTAGGGCAAGATTCGCATACGTCATTCCTCTCCCCGAAACTACATACTTGGGATGTATTCTATTGAGAACATAACATACTGTATCTAAGCGACAGTTTACGCAATCACAGGTGAGAAAACTGTTCTTTTCCTTTATAAACTCATCATACAAGGAATTTGCTCTATTGGTAACATAAGATTCCATTACATTCTGTACTTTCAAAGTAAACCTCCGAAACTAGCATATATCTCTTACATTATATTCCAAATCAAAAAATCTAGCAATGATTTTGACATCTTTGCCTTTATTTAGATTTTTAGAATCATTTGGATGTAGTGCCACCCGAATTTTACGAAGACTACCAGTAAATGAAGCCACAGTTCTGCTAGTAAATACTGTAGAGCTTTTAGAAAAAACTTCTTCTTCATCACAAATCCAAAGGTCGCTCTCAAAGGAAATTCGCTCTGGAATATCGATTAAAAGATGGGTGCAAGGGACTCCCAGCTTTTCAGCTAGTTTGGCTTCTGCTTGGTATCTTTCTTTTAGGTTTTCCAGTTGCAAATGGAAGGGGTTGTTATTGTCAAACTTGATTTCTGTTACCACCTTGTACAGCTGTCGCTCTGCAACTCCCTGGGCTAGCATAATTTCTGGAAAACCAGATTCTCCCACTGTAGAGGAAATTTTTCGCAGGAGATTGTGGATGCCAGAATCATCCTGCTGGTACAGTTCTTCCGGGGCAACAAGGTTTTTGGACAGGGCGGCGTAGAGGGCCTTTTTCATCATGGCGGTGGCGATTCGCACCTGACGGTGCCAGTACACCGAGCGGTACATCAGGTACTTGGAGAACAGCAGGTTTTCCACCGAAAGGATGGCGGCGGAGTCCAGCATGATTCCACGCTCCTTGTGGGGCTGCAGCTGGTCCAGGGTGAACTCCGTGTCCTGGATGCCGTAGGGAACGCCGCAATAGTAGGCGTCCCGGTTCAGGTAGTCCAGCTTGTCCGGGTCCAGCACACCGGAGAGAAGCCTGCGGTAGAAGAGGGTTTCGGTGTCTGTGGTGGGGATGGTGGTGTCGATGATGGCGGCCACCTGCTCAGGATTGCCACCGGAGCGGCTGATGCACCGGGCAATGTCGTCCCCCAGCACGATGCGGCCGGACAAGACCTCGTGCTCCTCCAGGGGGAGCTCCTTCAGGGAGTGGGTGTAGGGAAAGTGGCCGATGTCATGGAAGAGGGCGGCGGCATACCAGGA
>JAGBFT010000112.1 GCA_017936345.1 Spirochaetaceae bacterium | reverse complement strand
GGGAACTGAATTCGACACAGGGCTGGATTTGGACACCCTGCTGGAGATTGCCGCCTACTTCCGTGATGTCCGCAAGAAGTACGCCAAGTTCGAGTCCAGCTTCCTTGGTGCTGACACCCGCATCCTGGCCTCCCAGGTTCCCGGTGGAATGCTTTCCAACCTGGAGAACCAGCTGAAGGAGCAGGGAGCCTCAGACAAGATTGACGATGTATTGAAGGAAATCCAGGTTGTCCAGAAGGATTGCGGTTACATTCCTCTGGTCACCCCCACCAGCCAGATTGTTGGAACCCAGGCTGTGTTCAACGTGCTCTTCGGCCGCTATGCCAAGCTCACCCAGGAAACCCGTGACCTGGTGACCGGTAAATATGGAAAAACTCCTGCTCCTGTAAACGAGGACTTGCTGAAGGAGTCCTTGAAGCAGAACGAAATGGATGCTGCTATTACTTGTCGTCCAGCTGATAATATTCCTAACGAATGGGACAAGATGGTGGAGGAGGCTAAGGCCAACGGCGGAAATGGTTCAGAAGAAGACACTCTCACCTATGCCATGTTCCCCAAGGTTGCTCCCAAATTCTTCAAGGAGAGGGCAAATGGTCCAGTTTCTTCCGATTCCTTTGTGGTGAAGGCAGCTCCTGCCGCTGCAGCTCCTTCTCAGGGTGGCAGCTACTCTGTAACTGTAAACGGAACAGCATACAACGTAACGACAGGTCCTGCTGGTGACACCATGAGTGTAAACGTAAATGGTACAGCCTATAACGTAAGCTTTGGTGCTGCTGGTGCTGCACCTGCCGCTCCTGCCGCCGTAACTGTTTCTGGTGGTGCTTCCATTACTGCCCCTGTAGCCGGTACCCTGTTGAAGCACGTTGTTCCCTCTGGTACAAATGTAAAGAAGGGTGACACCGTTGTAATGATCGAGTCCATGAAGATGGAGCTTGAGGTTAAGGCTACTGCTGATGGTCCTATCACCTTCACGGTACAGCCTGGTACCCAGATTGCAGCCGGTGAGGTTATTGCCAATATCGGTGGTGGTGTGGTGGTTGCTGCTCCTGTAGCTCCCGCTCCTGCCGCAGCCCCCGCAGCAGCTCCTGCCGCACCTGCTAGTGGTGCTGGAACTGTAGTTGCCGCGCCTGTAGCTGGTACCCTGTTGAAGACCATGGTGGCAGAAGGTGCTGCTGTTAAGTCTGGAGATACCATCATTATGATTGAGTCCATGAAGATGGAGCTTGAGATTAAGGCTGCATCCAATGGTTCCGTTCACTTCCTGTGCTCAGCTGGCTCTCAGATTTCTGCTGGACAGGCTCTGGCAGAAATTCGGTAAGGAGGGATGTGATGCTAAACAATCAACAGGACTTCAAGCGGCATGTCTTGAACACCATGATGATTATCCTTGGCATTGCCATGGTCATCTCCCTGTGTTCCACGGTATTCGCCGCAAACAACAATGATGAGGTGGCCTCCTTCAGAACTATGGGGACTGCCATCATCAAGGGATCAGAAAATGTTCCCTTCATCGATCCTGTAAGCTTTATTCAGAATATTTGGGAGAATACAGGTATCAACCAGATTATCAATGGTGAGATTCCTGCTCCTGAGCATGTAGCCGCAGAAGATCCCTTTGCTGGAATCACCGCTCCTGGTTGGCAGAAGCTTTTGATGATGGCAATTGGCTTCCTGATTGTGTACCTTGGAGCTTTTCGGGGATTTGAACCTTTGTTGTTGATTCCTATTGGATTTGGTACCATCTTGGTAAATGTTCCTGGTGCAGGTATGTTTAACGAGGGAACCGGTATGCTCCGCATCATCTACGATGCCGGTGTAGGAAACGAGTTCTTCCCCATGCTGATTTTCATGGGTATTGGTGCCATGACTGACTTTGGTCCCCTTATCGCCAACCCGAAGATGGCCTTGCTTGGTGGCGCCGCCCAGCTTGGTGTGTTCTTTACCCTCTTTGGTGTGGCCTTGATGAACCTGATTCCCGGCATCGACTACAATATGCTGCAGGCATCAGCCATTGCCATTATCGGTGGTGCAGACGGTCCTACATCCATCTATGTTTCTGGTAAGCTTGCTCCAGAAATGATGGCCGTAATTGCCGTTGCTGCCTATTCCTATATGGCACTGGTTCCCATGATCCAGCCACCTATCATGAAGCTCTTGACTACTGAGAAAGAGCGGAAAATCAAGATGAATCAGCTGCGTTATGTGTCAAAGACAGAGAAAATTGTATTCCCCTTGATGTTGTTGGTGCTTACAATCCTCTTGCTACCTTCTGCCGCACCATTGATTGGAATGCTGGCCTTTGGCAACTTTGTAAAGCAGTGTGGTGTGGTTGAGCGTTTGTCCAAGACCATGGAGAATGAGTTGTTGAACATTGTGTCCATCTTGCTGTCGCTGGGTGTTGGTTCCCAGATGACACCGGAGAAGATTATCAACGGAAACTCCCTGGGTATCATTGCCCTGGGACTGCTGGCCTTTGCGGTAGCTACTGCTGGTGGTCTGTTGATGGCAAAGCTTATGAACCTGTTCCTGAAGGAGAAGATCAACCCCCTCATTGGTTCTGCCGGTGTTTCTGCCGTTCCCATGGCGGCCCGTGTGTCCAACAAGGTGGGGCTGGAGTATGATCCCTCCAACTTCCTGCTGATGCACGCCATGGGACCAAACGTCTCTGGCGTTATCGGTACTGCAATTGCAGCTGGTGTGTTCATTGCTACCTATGCAAAATAGTTCTCAATAAGAGGTTTTAATTTCTTATTTTAGCAAAAGACTACCTGAAAATGGTTTCGGGTAGTCTTTTTTTTATCAACAGGAAACAATAAAAAACCCTGCACATCCAAAATGGACTTGCAGGGTTGTATTTGAAAGCTTGTATTTAGTTAATCATAATCGTCATAATCTTCATCTGATTCATCTATATCATAGAGGGAGTCGTCGTCGTAATCATCATAGGATTCTTCCTCAAAGTCATCATCAAGAAATTCTTCATCCTCAAAGTCGTCGTAATCATCCTCTTCAAAATCGTCATCATCAAGATAACCGTCATCATCATAGCTATGATCAAATCCATAGTCAGCCAATAGTGTAATCTCCAGCATGTCGGTTGCAATGGGCATGTACCAGTTTCCTCATCGTATAGGTAGAATTATAGACACATATTATCGAGGGCTTAGTACCTCTGTCAACTAGTATGAATAAAAAAAAAGAGAATATTGAAATTTTTTAAGTAAATGAAAACAGGGGGATAAGATAGTGATTTAGAAAAACTTGCTGGCAGTAATTTGTAAAGGGGTTTGACAAATATATTCCCTTTATGTATAATGTCCATGCTTATGTTATGTGATGTACGTGTTTTGGCTCCTGCGAAGATTAACATAGGTCTTCGTGTTATGCCGGTACGTGCGGATGGATATCATGGTATTGAGAGTATTTTTCAAACCCTGCCACTCTACGATGAACTGGCTTTGCAGAGGATTGGAGATTCTGGAAATAAATGTCTTGTTGAGTGTAACGGGATGCTTCTTCCAGAGAAAAATACTCTAACGTCTGCATACGAAGTGTTTTGCGAAGTGACAGGTGTAACTAAATCTGTGAGGGTATATTTAGAAAAAAATATTCCTTCTGGTGCAGGTCTAGGCGGAGGTTCATCCGATGCAGCTTCACTAATCAACGCCTTGGATGCAGTGTATGGCACTAGCTTATCCTTAGAACAACGGCGGTATATTGCCGGTAAGGTTGGTAGTGACGTATTCTTTTTTGCGGAATGTGGCGATGTAACAAAGCCCTTTGTTGCCTTGGTTAAAGGTAGGGGGGAAGTTGTTAATCCAATAGTTCCGCGGCAGGACTTGTTCTTTGTTCTGATTTGTCCGGATGTGCATAGTTCTACAGGTGAGGCATATAGGCTTGTGGACAAATGGTACTCACCGGATTGGAAATGGAATGGTTGTTCTGCAAGTCAGCTCGAAGGTGTTTACAATAGTCCGGTGGAAACATGGGATTTTGTAAATAGCTTTACAGCACCCTTGGTGCAGCAATATCCGTTGATTGGAGAATGTTTGCAAAACCTGAAAGATGTTGGTGCATCTTTTGCACAGATGTCAGGCTCTGGTTCAGCTGTGTTCGGTATCTTTAGTTCAAAGAATTCGGCAGACTGTGCGTTCCTAAAACTTCGTGAAAAATGGAAGAGGTGCTATACGTTCGCTTCTTCCTGATTTAACTTGAGAGAGATTTTCGTCTTTTGCTTAAGGAGGATGAAGTTTTGAAGATAACGGAGGTAAGGATACGTAAGCTATCTGTCGAAGGAAAGCTTAAAGCATACGCCACGGTAACCTTTGACGATTGTTTTGTAGTCCATAATATTAAAATTATCGATGGAAAAGCAGGTTTGTTTATAGCTATGCCAAGTAGAAAGACTGCGGAGGGAACTTACATGGATGTGGCTCATCCCATTAGTCCAGAGTTTAGAACCCTATTGCAGGATACGATTATTTCGGAATATAATGCTGGTCACGTTGAAGTGGTTTCCGACCAAAGCGACGGATTAGATTGATATTTTGGGACGTCGGCAAGTGGTAAGCCCCCGGCTTTTGGTGCCGGTATTCCGTAGGTTCGAATCCTACCGTCCCAGTATTTTTTACACACAGGATGTAGCTTAGTCTGTGTAATTAGTTGATAAGGAGTTCCTCAGATGGATCAGTTTGTTGTAGTCGCTAGTACCCGCAAGGATACGGGTAAGCGTGCCGCCCGGAAGTTACGCCAGAATGGACGACTTCCTGCTGTAATGTATAATTCCAAGGGTGAATCCGTCATGTTGGAGGTTGACGAGGTTGAATTTACAAAGGTATGGAAGAATGCAACTCCTTCTACCCTTGTAAATTTGAAGGTTGATGGAAAGGATAACTTGGCTTTTATCAAGGATACAGAGTACGACATCAAGAGCGACAAGAATCTTCACGTAGATTTCCACGTAATTGATGAAGACAAACCTTTGAAGATGACCATGAAAATTCAGTTGACGGGAAGCCCTGCTGGTGTTCGTGAGGGTGGTCGCCTGACTACTCACTATCCCCAGATTGTTATTCAGTGTTTGCCCAAGGACTTGCCTCCTCGTGTTTGTGCTGATGTTTCTGCCCTGGGAATTGGTCATAAGTACTATGTAAAGGATATTCCACTTGCAGATGGAGTCACTGTGTTGACCAGTGGCGAGAATTTGGTTGCTAGTGTTTCTGCTCCTAAGCGCTAAGTCCTTTAGATTGTGAATGAGATGTCTAAGACGGAATGTTTTGGACATCTTTTTTTTTGTCCTGATGATTTTGATGTATAATGAGTACATATGAATTCCTCAACTTCTTTTTTAAACAAGGTTGAAATTGGATTTGCTGAGTCCGGTTTAACTTGTAGAGATTTCTTTGGTCCCAATATGATTATTGGATTTGGGGTGTCTGGTGGCGCAGACTCCCTGTCTCTCCTTCAAAGTGCAATTTTGCTAAGAGAAAAATTTTATGGTGAAGAAGGGGCAAAATTTGTCGTTGTCTCTGTAAATCATAATATAAGACCTAAAGAAGAAGGTTTGGCAGATGCCCTTTTTGTAAAGGAATTTTGCTCAAAGAATAAAAAAATTGATTTTGTATTGGTGGATTTTGAGTCAGGGCAGGTGGATGCTGCTGCAAAAAATCGGGGTAGGGGACTAGAAGAAGCTGCACGATTTTTACGATACCAAAGTTTTACCTCTGTAGCTAAAGAAAGGGGCTGTAATTTTTTTTGCCTTGCCCATAATCAAAATGACCAACTGGAAACCTTGCTATTGCGGTTTCTTCAAGGTGGTGGGGATGGAATTGCTCAAGGCATTCCCGCTGTACGAGATTTCTTTATTCGCCCCTTGCTGCAGATTTCTCGTCACGAAATAGAAGAGTTTTTAACTTTTCATCAACTTGATTATAGGGAAGATAAAACGAATAGGGAAAATCAGTATTTAAGAAATAGATGTCGTAATCTTTTGATACCTCTTTTGGACAAGGAATTTCCTGGATGGAATAAATCTATTTTACAGGGGGCAAAAAAAGGACAGGACGACAAGGACTATATTGCTTCTACGTTACCAGATGATTTTTGGAAGCACCAAGATGAGGAAGGAATTTGTGCATCTTGGAACTCTTTTTTACTTTTGCATCCAGCACTTCGTAGGCGTATTTTATACAAGGGGTTGAATGAATTGGGGGTAGAAGAGCGTATCCCCTTTTACCTTTTTGAATCTCTTGTATATGGAAGAAACAAAATGGGAAAAGGGAGAATATTTTCTATTCATGGAGTAGAGGTTTATAGTGAAAAAGACGCAATCAGTATAAGAAAAATAAAAAAACAATGTGAACAGGCTGGTTTTTCCCTCCTAATTGACAGGGCTGGGACTTACAGTATTTTTGGGAAAATTTTCCTAGTTGAAGAAAAAATTCTGCCTGGTACTTTGAGAAGTGAAAGAAAATTATGCCTTATGGGAAATGAATTCACCCTACCTTTTCTTATAAGAAATGCTCAGAATGGCGACAAAACTATTTTTCAGGGAAGAATTCGAAGCGTGCAGGATGTTTTATCAAAAAAAAACTATGGGAAAGAAAATCAATATTTAATTGTTGAAGAGTTTGAAAATCCTCTTGTAACTTTGGTTCCTCTAACATCATATTTATTCTGATAAGTATAGGAAATAACTTGTATTTTTGTTATAATGCCCCGATATGTCCGACAATAATGTGAATAATAAGCTGCCACGGAGAAAACCTGTTGATGGTAGAGTTGATTTTGGTTTTGTTTTTTTTCTAGTGATGCTGGCTATTACTGGTATTTTTTATTTTCTCAATAACAAGCTTACAAGTCTTCCTGAAATTCCTTACTCAAGCTTTTTGCTTGCGGTTGAGGGAAACCAGGTTTTAGAAATCGAAATAACAAATGATTATCTCATTGAAGGAGTTTTTGTGTCTCCTGAAACTGGAGAGCATAACTTTTTTAAAACGGTAATTCCCTACAATGACTCACAGTTGATGCCCCTGCTAGAAAACCATGGGGTAAAAGTAAGCGGTTTAAAGAAGGGCCCTAGTTTTTTTGATGTCTTGTTAGAAAGCCTACCTCTTTTGCTGATAATGATGTTGGTTTTTTCCCTTATGATGCGTCAGAATGCTGCTGCCAATGCAAAGGGAATGCAATTCGGTAAGAGTAGGGCACGCTTGTACAATGGTGGAAAGAAGGTTACCTTTGCTGATGTTGCAGGGCAGGAAGAGGCAAAGTCTGAACTGGCGGATATTATTGATTTTCTTAAAAACCCTAAAAAATATACAGCCATTGGAGCTAAGATTCCCACCGGTGTTTTATTGGTAGGAAATCCAGGAACAGGAAAAACCTTGCTCGCACGAGCCGTAGCAGGGGAGGCCGGGGTTTCCTTTCTACACATTTCTGGAAGTGACTTTGTGGAAATGTTTGTTGGTGTTGGTGCCAGCCGTGTGCGTGACCTGTTTGAACAGGGCCGCCGTATGGCTCCAGCCATTATCTTTATTGATGAAATTGACGCAGTTGGACGTAGTCGTGGTGCAGGCTTGGGTGGTGGTCACGATGAGCGTGAACAAACCCTTAACCAGATGTTGGTGGAAATGGATGGTTTTGAAAATAAGGATGGAATCATTGTTTTGGCAGCCACAAACCGTCCCGATGTTTTGGACCCAGCCTTGTTGCGTCCCGGTCGTTTTGACCGCCAGGTTACGGTAGCTCTTCCTGATATTAAGGAGAGGGAAGCTATTCTCAAGGTTCATTCCACAAAGGTGCCCGTAGCAGAAAATGTTGATTTTGGTCGCATTGCTCGAGCCACTCCGGGAATGAGTGGGGCGGAGCTTTCCAATCTGGTGAACGAGGCTGCTCTCTTTGCCGCAGGAAAAAATCAAGAAAATGTGACGGAGGCGGATTTTGAGCTAGCCCGTGACAAGCTTCTCATGGGAGTGGCTCGGGAATCCATGGTTATTTCTGAAAAAGAAAAGAAGATGATTGCCTATCACGAGGCCGGACATGCTCTCCCATATTACTATTTGGACAATGCTTCCCCCCTCCACAAGGTATCTGTCATTCCACGTGGGCGAGCCCTTGGGGTTACTGTTGGTATACCAGAAGAGGATTCTTATTATCATACCCGCAGTTGGTTGGAAGACCAGTTGGTTATTCTCTTTGGTGGTTATGCCGCAGAAACTCTTGTATACCAAGACCCCACCACCGGCACTCAAAATGATTTGCATCGGGCAACGGAGTTGGCTCGCCGTATGGTATGCCAGTGGGGAATGTCAGAAGAGGTTGGAGCTGTGTCCTACCACCAAGAAGATGAGCCAGTGTTTATGGGAAGAGATCTTGTCCGACACAAAACCAATTCAGAAGAAACGGCTCGTAAAATTGATGCGGCGGTGGAAACTGTTCTGAGTCAAGCGCGCCAGCGTTGTAGCCATATTTTATCCCAGCACCGAGACCAGTTGGATACCCTGGCTCAAGCTCTGATTGAACAAGAAACCTTGGATGATGAAGAAATTCGTCAGTTATTGGGTTTTCCTTCAAGAAATAGTGGAGCAGAATCTACTGTTGTACCGACAATATAGAACAGGAGTCTCTTGTTTTTTATACTTCAGGGAGTTCCATTGAAATTTGAGGAGTGTACATGAACAAAGATAGAGTCAGAACACTTGTAGTTCTTGTTTATTGTTTTGCCTTGATAACCCTATCCCTTTTTGCTGAAACATCTGTTTCAACAGCTTCATATACAGCTTTGGCAAATTATCGTACTGCTATTCGTTGTTATCAACAAAGTCGGGATTACATTGAAAAGTCTCAGTGGACAAACGCTTTTAGCCAGTCTGAATTGGGCCTAGTGTACGATGATTCAATTTCAGATCTTTGGTTTGTGAATGCCTATGCTGGTCAGCGATTGGGAAAGAGTCCTGCAGAGGTTCTTCCTTCCATAAAAAAAGCAGTGGAGCAGGACAAGTGGATTGATTATAACAAGGATGGAGCCTTGTTGTTGTACGCAGAACTCTTGTCCCATACAGGAGAGTCCCAGCGAGCCTTGGAATATCTTGAGGATGGCAGAATCTATCCCTCATCTTCTCGTGAATATTTAAAGATTTTGTGTAATTATAGAATAGGGACTCCTGAGTCCTACGAAAGGGCTCGGCAATTGGTGTCTGATGCCAGTCGCCTGTATCCTGATGATATGCGTTTTGTCCAAGTATTCTTTAAATACGAAGTTAATTATGACTTGAGCTATAGTTTTGAGGCGGAGAGATTGGGGGAAAAACTTGCTGAAGGATTTGAAGAGGTAGAGAGCTGTCCTGATGACTTGTATCTTGTTGCCACGCTTTTTACCGAGGTTGAAGTTGGTGAGAGAAGACTCAAGGCTTTTCATGCTTCTGGTAAACGTCATCCCTTGTTTGCCAGCTTGGCTTTAAAATCTGGTCTTCTTTCTGAAGAAGAAGCCTATGAATATTTTTGTTCCTTTGCATCAAACTCAATTTCTTTAGGTGAATTGGAATATTTTGCTAGTTTACTTACAGATTCAAGTACAAAATCTGCTCTTGCTGCCTTTCTGAATGGTTACCAAGGAACAATTCACCACGATTCTACAGGGGATGGAATTTATGATTTACGCATTATATATTCACGGGGGCGTCCAAGTCAGATTCACTATGATTATGACCAAAATGGTGTAGAGGATTGGGTTGCTCGCTGTGACTTTGGTGTGCCAACAGAACTACTTCTTCCTGATGCAAAAACCTATGTTTTTTATAAGAAATACCCCTTTATATCTTCTTTAGAAATTCATTCCATGGGGTTTAAATTTGTAGACGGTGCCTTGGAGTGGACGCCTGTTTCCATCGTACCTTATGAGCCTCTAGAAAAATCCCTTGATGGAGCATCCTTCTTTGTTCCCCAGTTAAAGCCTTTTGATGATAGACTTTTCCCTGGCATGAGAACCCTGGCAGAATCTGCATACAATGTTACCTATGCTGTTAAAGAACGCCCAAATGCTAAAATAGAAATTTCTATATTGGATGGCAAGGTTCGTTCTGCCCAATATTTTGAGGGGAAAACCTTGTATGCTCAGTTGGCTTGCGAAGATGGTATTCCCAAGGTTCGAAGTGTGGATTTGGATGGGGACGGATGGTTTGAATTAACCCAAAACTTTGGATTTTCTCCTGTAAACTATTTGGATTACATTAGCCCTGAGGAAAGTCTAGCCTTGTACGATGAGCTTTTTGGTCCATTATTTTTCCCTCAGGGTATTTATATTGAGCAAGCCTTCTTGGACAGAGACCTGGATATGGATTTTGACTTTGGACAAGAATATACTAGTAATAGAGGTGTGGTTTCAACTTGGGGAAATCCATTGACAGATGACTGGGTTGCAAAATATCTTGATGAAGGTGAAAGTCAGAATTCACGGGCAATGTTCAAACTTCCTGGTTCATCTGAAATTGTTTCCGTTTACATGGAAAAAAAGATTCCTGTTCGTGTTACCACAGAAAACCAAGACGGTTTACTCTATAGAGATTTAGAAATTGTACCTGTGGAAGAAGTTTATTGGTTAGGTTCTGGTGGTTCTGTAGAAATGTCAGATTTCCTTAAACAGAAAATAGACGAATCTGGAGAACTGGGCCGTTCAATGATAATCCAAATGGAAGGGGATGATTTGGATACAACTTCCGGGGCAAGGTTCTTTGGAATAAAAATCTCTGACTTCTATTTTGGAGTTTTACTAGATGAGTAAAAAACTTAAACCAGTCTTCGGACTGGTTCTTTTTGTATTTCTTTTTTTTATTTCCTGCACCTCTTCTCCTCGGGAGGAGTTCACTCCCCTGGATTACACCGAAGAGGATGTAATTACAAATGAAATTTCAAACATCGAAAAAATGTTGGAGTCAGAAAGCACAAAGGCCTTGTGGCGGGCTACACTGCTGAAGAATAATGTGGGTAATACAGAAAACACAGCTGTAAATACCATTGTTGAACTTTGTGGTCAAAAAGTTATTAAACAGTATTATGAGGCTTTTCGCTTGGAAAACAATCTCGAAGCTAAAAGACTTTTGTCTTCCTTGGAAGCAGTGAATTACCCCTTGGATGAATTGCTCACTGCCCAGAAGACAGAGCTTGAAAATAAAATTACTTCAGCAACTCCAGGCTTTGCTATACAGCAAGATGCTTCCCATTCAGTGTCAGATTATATTAGTGGAACGGTTACCATTTGGGTTGATTTAGGAATTCATGTGTCTAAGGGACTGGGGTACGCAAATAGAGCCATTGGTTCAGGCTTCTTTATTGATAGGTCTGGTTATATCGTGACCAATTACCATGTTATCCAGTCAGAAGTAGATCCTGAATATGAGGGCTATTCCCGGCTTTACATTAAACTTTCTTCAGACCCAGAAACACGAATTCCTGCAAGGGTGGTTGGTTGGGATCCCTTGTTGGATTTAGCCTTGTTAAAAACAGAAATAGATGCTCCCTATGTTTTCCCGCTCGGGTCATCCATAGAACTGGATGTGGGAGAAAAGATTTATGCTATAGGTGCTCCTGCTGGTCTTGATTGGACCATTACATCTGGCATCGTTTCTGCCAAGGGAAGACGGCTTTTGACCATGGGGCCTGTAATGCAAATTGACGCTGCTATAAATGCAGGAAATTCAGGTGGACCAATTCTTGATGAAAATGGAAATGTGGAAGCCATTGCTTTTGCAGGGGTCTTGGAACACCAGGGATTGAATTTTGCAATTCCTATAGAATATCTTAAAGCTCAGCTATCTATTCTTGCTGCCGGTGGTTTACGAGAGCATGGCTGGATTGGAGCATACGGAAAGGATAATCCTGTAAATGAGTTTTCTACCTCTCCAAGGGGACTTTTAGTTCACTACATGATGCCTGGTGGTAGTGCTGCTCGTTCCGGTCTTAATCAAGGCGATGTAATTACTGCCATAAATGGAATTTCTATTGCAGGTATTGATGATTTTCACAACATTCTAAAATCTCTTCTTCCAGAGACAATTGTAAAGCTTTCTGTTTATTCACCGCAATCTGAAAATGTAGGTTCTGGTGTAGAAAAAATTCTTTCTGTATACCTTGAAAAACGACCGGAACAACCTGGTTATGAGATTTATCAAAGGGATGTAATATCCAATGCAATGTTGCCCATTCTTGGAATGGAGTTAATCCCCGCCTCTGATAAAAATAATAAGAAGTATACAGTTACTACTGTGTTACCAGGGGAATCTGCTGATGAATCAGGATTTTCCGTCCATGACCCAGTGGATATTGTTAAGATAGAAGTTCCCAAAACTAAGGACGTACTCTATGCCCAGTTGTATACAAAAAAACGTAAAAACGGGTATTTTGAAGTAAGCATTGTAGTGGGGGCTCCTCTGGACAGTCCCTATTATTTCTAATACAATACTCCCCATAAATTGTTTTATACTCGGATAGTTTTCTTAAAAGAGGTTGTACAGGGAAATTATGGCAGACTTAGCACACAAGAGAAATTTTTGTATCGTAGCTCACATCGATCATGGTAAGTCAACACTTTCAGACCGTCTTATTCAAAAGGCAAAAATCATTGATGACCGCCAATTCCAAAATCAGATTCTTGATTCTATGGATATTGAGCGCGAACGTGGAATAACCATTAAGAGCCAGGCTGTAACCATTCCCTACACTGCTGCCGATGGTCAACAGTACGAATTGAATTTTGTTGATACTCCCGGACATGTGGACTTTTCCTACGAGGTGTCTAGAGCCATTGCTTCTTGTGAAGGAGCCTTGTTGTTGGTGGACGCAGCCCAGGGTGTAGAGTCCCAAACCCTTTCAAATATGTATATGGCTCTTGAACACAACCTGGAGATTGTTCCTGTTATAAACAAAATTGACTTACCGGCAGCAGATATTCCCAGTGCTAGGCATCAGATTGAACATGACCTTGGCCTGGATGGAGACGATGCGGTTCTCGTTTCTGCAAAAACTGGAAAGGGAATAGATGAGCTTTTTGAAGCCATTGTCAATCGTTTTCCACCTCCATCTGGAAATCCCCAGGGAAAAATGCGTGGATTGATTTTTGACTGCCACTATGACCCTTACCGAGGCGTTATTGTTCACCTGAGAATGATTGACGGCTCTCTAAAACCTGGTCAGGTTATTCGTTTTATGAATAGTGGCACAGAATATAAGGTTGAGTCTACGGGTATCTTCCGCATTAAATTAGAGGAAACAAAACAGTTGGAAGCCGGTGATGTAGGTTATATTATTGCTGGTGTAAAAACCGTTTCGGATGTTCGGGTTGGAGATACAATCACCTTGGCTGATGACCCTGCTGAAGAAGCATTGCCTGGTTTTAAAGAAGTTAAGCCCGTAGTCTTTTCCTCCATCTATCCCATTGACTCCAATGACTACGAGGAGTTGCGGGACAGTATGGAAAAACTCACCCTAAACGATGCAAGTCTCATTTACGAAAAGGATTCCTCTTTGGCTCTTGGACACGGATTCCGCTGTGGATTTTTGGGACTTTTGCATCTGGAAGTAATTCAGGAAAGACTAGAAAGAGACTACAATCAGGCCGTTATCTTTACCGCCCCGTCAGTGCGTTATCTTGTCAAGTTAACCAATGGGGAAGAAAAATACATCGACAACCCGGCAGACTATCCTGACCAGGGGCGCATCGCCTCTGCCCAGGAGCCCTATATTCGGGCTTCCATCATCACTCCTGCTACATATCTTGGTTCCATTATGTCCCTTTGCACGGAAAAACGAGGAATTCAAACCAATATGCAGTATTTGGATGAAAAACGGGTAGAGATTACCTACGAAATGCCCTTGGCGGAGGTATTGTTCGATTTTTACGATCGTTTAAAAAGCTATAGCCGTGGTTATGCCTCCTTTGATTACGATATCATTGGGTATCAGCCAACGGAATTGGTTAAGATTGATATTCTCATTAACGGAAAGGGAGTGGATGCCCTGGCTCAGCTAGCGTTCAAGGGAAATGCCTACGACCGGGCCCGTCACGTCTGTTCCCAATTGAAGGAAGAAATTACACGTCAGCAGTTTAAAATTGCAATTCAAGGAGCCATCGGCAGCCAGATTATTGCACGAGAAACAGTGAATGCCCTGCGCAAGGATGTTCTGGCCAAGTGTTACGGCGGAGACATCACTCGAAAACGTAAATTGTTGGAAAAGCAGAAAGAGGGAAAGAAGCGCATGAAAATGGTTGGTGATGTAGAACTTCCCCAGTCTGCCTTCCTTGCTGTTCTAAAAACTAAGGAAGAGTAGAAGGACTGTATTTTAAGTGAACTGTCAAGGGTGAGCCAAGGAGGTGGATAAAGCCTACCTTGTCTACCGATGTACTTGATTGAGCATGCTTTTTCCGATTTCAATATCTTTTAGGAAAAAATCAATTTCTGAGCGAACTCGTTTTAGAAACGAAATATCTAAAGTTGCCTTGTATCCATCCGGAAAATGGAGATACAAGTAATCTGTTTCTTCTAAAATTCCCAGAATTCGTTCTTTTGTGATATTTCCTGTGGAAAGCCCTTCTCGTAATTCTTTAAGCATTGATTCTTCTTGTGAATAAAAATTCAAAACCCTCTTGTTTTTTTCTTCAAAAGTGGTTTGGTGGATATTTTTTTGCAAGACCTCGTCCAAATCAAAATCTGTTTTATTCATGGAAGTAATTTCGTCTAAAACCTGAACAAAAGATTTTCTCTTTATACCTAAATCCAAGCCCATCTCTCCCACATCATAGGCATTTGTCGTGTATTGAAATCTATCACAAAAAATTCGGCAGTAATAAGATAAAATCTGATCTGAATACACAACTCCTGCCTTTCCCTGGTACTTTTCTGTGGTGGTATTTTGCAAGCAATGATATGAACCCAAGGAATGAAGCCGATTGGTCTTTAAAAAACTGTTTTTTGTCTGAAAGCTTTCCTTGCAGTGACTCCGTTCCATTGAAAAAGAAAAATCCAAGCCGGATACATACACAGGAACTGTCTCATCTTTACGTAACAAGAGTGCCATTTCCATTGCAGTTATACCAACGGAACCCAAGGGTGGTAGGCTTTGTTGAATAAAATTATGTTGAAAAAGTCGCTCAAAAAATCGGGTGCTGGCAAACTCGGTAGAAAAGAAAGCCGTTTTACCGCCAGTGCAATTTTTTCCTGGGCTATGGTTCTTGCTGGTTGCAGCACTTATTCTTTGTTTGTCAGTTGAAGGATAGCTTGTATCTGGGTGCAATATGGATGGTCTTGAAGTTAAATCCGCCAGCAAAAAAAGATTTGAATTATGTGCGGTTGCATAGGCTTGTTGTATTGCATACTGACATTCCAATGCAAGTACAAAGTCTGGCTTTATTTTTCTTGCCAATAATGCTGGAACAACGGCATCAACCGCCAAAACAACAAGTTTTTTCCTAAAATCCTGAGACAAGGCTGCCAGTTTTTCTATGGTTTTATCTGCTGAAGGTCCAGCTCCCAAAACCAAAAGAGGTGCATCTATTTGTTTTGCAGGAACATCATAAGATGATGGCACAAGGGCAAGGTTTCTAATTATATTCCTGTGATAAAGCCTTCCCATTTTAACAAGGGTCAGTCTATTTTTCCAGAAGTTTGATACTGCCAGTTCTGCCCTGTGTTGAATTGTCTGGTATTCTTCCTGATTTAGGGCTGGCGCTCCAGAAAAATCAAGTCTCAGGCAATATTTAAATGAACCTGGGGGTGGAATCCTTACGCCGTTGTCGGTAATTTGATTTTTTTTTGTTAAAATGTTGTAGATATTTTTCAATCTATCTGGTCCCAAAAAACCAATATCCGTAGGCAAGGCTTTGATATTATATAATTCAACTAAATGGGGGTTAGCCTCTACTGCTAACATAAAACAGCCTGAAGGAATTTTTTTCTGTAATGATTCCAATCCATACCCCAAGATTGGTGAAAAGCATAAAATCAGGGTATCTTTTTTTATTTCCAGGGAATTGACCAGTCTCTCAATATTTGCTGCTGGATTATATTTTGAGTATAAAAATCTATTCTGGTATAAAACAGACAAGCCCTGTCTAGCTTCAACCAGGCAGGGCTTGCTTGTATCATTGTTGATTTGCATCCACAATACTCAATGGTAAAACTCTATGTATTTTATTCAAAGGACATAAAATACTTCAAGAAAACATTTAAGAAGTCATTCTGGAGTTTATCACTGGTCATAATGGCATTTTGAATGGCTGCCTGATCAAACTGATTTACGTAATCAGCATAAAAAGCAATGTTTCCTTCAGCTGGAACGGTTGTTTCATCTGTAAGCATCAATAACACAACATTGTTGTTCAATACCATTGGACTTGAAATCTCATTCATTTGCATTGAGAATGCTGTCTTCATAAAGTTTTCGTTGGTAGAAGCTCCTGCTAAAGCTACATCTGTTGAACTCATAGACGTGAGGAGGGGGGAATCTCCATAGTTTAGGGGAAATGGTCCTACCTGAGTTGGCGTTACACCAAATTCAACGCAAGCAACCTCTGGACCAGAAACACTGGCTGTATTCCAGAAATTCTGAGCTAAATCCAAATAATAGGTTTCAATTATTCCAGATTCATAAGACTTCATGTAACTGATAACTGCATCAACAAGTGTTTCATCTTCAAAATTGGCGGGAACAGCACTACCGTCACAACGGAAGATAGAATATCCATTAGATGTGGGAATAACACCACTCAAAGCCCCCTCTGTCAAAGAAGTGATTTCACTTAAAGCTGATTCGTCTGTAACAATATTATTCAACTGATACTCATAAGCGTTGGTGAGTTTTCCGTCAGTTCCGCTGTAGTAGTTACGTGATAGCTCTGTAACTGCGTCCTCAAAAAGGATTTCATTGTTTTGTAACTGGGTCAGGAGGTTGGCAGCTTCAGTTTCATCTGCAACAGAAACAACAGAAAGGTCATGGCGGGTAAAAAGATTTGCATTATTTGTTCCCCAAAGAACAGCCTCTTCTGCAGGATAATTTGCCATATCAAAAGAAACAACTTGGAATGTTCTCTGCTCCTCACCCATAGCTTGGATAAAGTCCTCTTCTGCTGAAGGATTCTTTAAACCGTACATTACGTAGCTGCCAATCTTATCTGTGGCAGAACCAAAAAAATCATCAACATATCGCTGGTATACAAGGCTTTCTTCAATAGAATCCCTTAATTCAATTTTTGTGCTGTCGGGAGTTTCATTAAAAAGCTTGCTGGAGTAGACTCCATTTTCATCATAAAAAAATGGAACCATATTTCTGTCCACAAGATTTGATGCTGGAAGATAATCCGTAGCCTCAACAGCCTGTGTGAAAGCAAGCTGAAAGACAGCACCTGTAAAGGCTGAGTTAAAAATATCAAAGGTTGCATTCTGAAGATTTTCACTGCCGACCTGTTCCGAATACATTTGTACTAAGTTAGTAAAGTACGTACCCTGCTTGTACTCAATGGGTTTTTTATTATAATAACCAAAAGGAGGAATTTCCGTTCCCCCGGACTGAGCCATTGCAGGAATAAAGATAAATGAAATGGCTGCCAATACTAAAATTAAAACAGAACCAATACTTACCAAGATTTTTTTTGGTGAAGTGCTTTTCTTGTGCTTTTCGATATCACTCATACGGTATATCCCTTATAATATAAATTAAAAATGTCATTAATATTACCATGGCTGCTACTTTATTGTCAATGTTGACAAAAATATAAGGAAAAAATACATAAAAAAACGGAAATTGCAGTGGTGAGGGGTTGACAATGGTGGGGAAGGTGTGGTATAAGTTCTGCCACATCGTTGCGGGATGGACCTTCCGGACAGCATGGGAGAGGAAGAGCGAAAAAAAAAGCGAAAAAAGTTTTTCGAGGGCCTTGACAAGCTGGACGGGATGTGGTAGAGTAGGTTCACCTGCGACGGCAGGGCGGCGGACGCCGCGAGATCTTGGATACAATCAGGGAAGGGAAGAAGATACGACGCCTCCTCCTGGAGGGGGAGGCAGGTCAGCACG
>JAGBFT010000008.1 GCA_017936345.1 Spirochaetaceae bacterium | reverse complement strand
TCCTCTGTTGTCGGCATTTTCCCCTCAACGGATTCTTATATAAGACTGATAACAAGCTATCTGCTTGAGTATTCAGATGACTGGCAGACTGAGCGTTGCTATATGAATGCCGGTTCAATAAAACTTCAAAAGGAGATTCTTTTTAACGCAGCATGATGGATGGATGGTTTTTTTCAGGATCGAAATTGCGAACTAAACTTGACACAATCCTCCTTAATGCCTAATGCAAGAGAAACATCCTTTTTAATGTATCACAGGCATTAGCGGAAAGTCAAATCTAACTTTTTTCCCGCAAAAAAGACAAATTTTTCAAGTTTAAAGCGAATAATATATATGTAAAGCTTTTTTTTGGAGGCACAAATGCTTAGTGAAGAAGAATTGCAGAAAAAGTGGGAAAGTTTAACTTTTGCCGACAACTTCATCTTTTCTCATGTGATGCATGACGAAAACATCTGCCGTCAGGTGGTGGAATTGATTCTTGGTGTACGGATTGGTAAAATTCATTACCTTTCCGCCCAAGATGAGCATAAAACGGATCCAGACTCCATGAGAATCATCATGGACGTTTTTTTACGGGATGAAGATAAAATCATCAACGTGGAGATGCAGACCGGTCACAAAAAGGAGCTGCCTCGTAGGAGTCGATATTATCAAAGTGTAGCAGATGTAAGCACCACGCCCAGTAGCTGTCTGTATCCAAACTTACCTGATAGCATTCTCATTTTCATCTGTACTTTTGACCCTTTTGACAAAAACTTTCCCCGCTATACCTTCCAGTATAGCTGCAATGAGGAGCCCCAACTCAAGCTAAAGGACGGTTCCCTCCGCATCTTCTTGAACACCGCCACAGAAGAGCTGGACAACCTTGACCAGAAGCTTCAAGCGTTTTATCATTATATCCAGAAGGGTGAAGTTGAATCGGAATTGACACAAAATATTTCCCGCAAAATCACCACTCTCAAAAATGATTCCATAGTTAGGAGGTTCTACATGACTTGGTCTATTACAATGGCTGACATGCGACACGAAGGTTTTGAGGAAGGACTGGAGCAAGGACTGGAGCAAGGACTGGAGCAAGGCCGAGAACAAGGTGCCTACCAAAACAAGTTGGAAACAGCAAAAACAATGTTGTCTTTAGGTTTACCTTTAGACCAAATTCAACTTTGTACTTCTCTCCCTCTGGATGTGGTTCAAGAACTAGCTCAAACCAAATAGCCACATCTTGGAAAACCCCCATCACACAAAAAAAGCCCCACCTACCCAGAAGGATAGATGGGGCATAACTCATTAATCAAACTTTAATTTGTTCTCGTTGCTGTCCACCCTAAGAGCCACCATTGTGGAGTAAGATAAGTACTAGAGGGCGTCATCTTAATTGTTTTATCATCATTTGACAATTCTAACCCATAAAATTGAGCATCATTCCATTTGTATACTGCACGAGACCTTCCAGTATACCTGCCAAGAGACCGACCACCAGCTAAAACTTGAGGACGGTTCCCTCCGCATCTTCTTGAACACCGCCACAGAAGAGCTGGACAACCTTGACCAGAAGCTCCAAGCCTTTTATCATTATCTTCAGGAGGGGACAGCTGAATCCCCACTGACTCAAGAGATTTCCAGCAAGATACGTACACTGAAAAATAATTCCCTCGCACGGAGGCACTATATGACCTTGGCACTGAAGATGGCTGACATACGATATGAAGGTTTTGAGGAAGGACTGGAGCAAGGCCGAGAACAAGGTGCCTACCAAAACAAGCTGGAGACAGCAAAAACAATGTTGTCTTTAGGTTTACCTTTAGATCAAATTCAACTTTGTACTTCTCTCCCTCTGGATGTGGTTCAAGAACTAGCTCAAACCAAATAGCCACATCTTGGAAAACTCCATCACACACGCAGGCAAAAAAAAACCACCTTGGTAAACTTCATTTACCGCAGCACCAAAAAAGTCCCCACTGTGGCTAGTTAGCCACAGTGGGGACTTTTAATATTATTACATAAATTTTAGTTACTTACGATCTGCAGGATAAGAACTTACATTTGCAGTTGGAGTTGTTTCAGGAGAAGCCCAAGAAGTTCCAGAAAAATATAGAGTATTGTCATCATTGTCCAGACGAAGTCCCCAATACACTAAAGACTGTTGCTTATAAACAGCTCTGTTATTGTCATCTTGCTGTGCATAAGTATATGTCTTTCCGTTGCTTAATTTAATGGTTTTTCCATCCTCAGAAAAAACATACGTATATCCACTACCTTCATAAGTTGCACCCTTCACTCGATTGATGAAACCAGGACCCTTGTCCTCATGTTTCGAAGAATCATAATAAGTGAAAGAGGTAACCTGACCAGTACTGTCACGCTTAGTAATATCCAAGGTTCCTACATCAGGAGCATAGCTAAAGAAGTAACTAACATCTGAATCGGTACCATCGCTATTCTTTACAGTGTATGAACCTGTAGTTCTGCTTATTGCTTGGATACCTAATTCAGGAATAGTGTCTCCTGACTCAGTATTTGTAGTCCGCCACACCTGCTTTGTTTGAGTTCCACCTCGTTTGTCGTCAAATGTCCAAGTAAGCAATTCCAAACCAGCAACATCATTCTCCAGATTACGGCCAAAGAAGCTTTTTCCTGCTAAAGAGTCATAGAAAACCTTAAAATCCTCTTCTGTAGGAAGCCCTCCTGTACTTTCGTCTTTTACAGCCTCATATCCAAGGCCTGCAAGAACCCAATCTACGGCACCAGCACCAGCTGCACTGGCATTGGTTGACTTAATCACTGTATCAGAGTTAGAAAGCTCAAATCCAGCATAAGAGAAGCCTTTTATGCCGTTACTTGCCCAATAAACAGCCCGACTTGTATCTTTTGAATCAGTTGATACTTCATTTTGATACTCATAACTACGATCAAAAGCACCAAATCCCAACAAACCACCAGAATAAGTCATGTGCAAGAATTGTCCGTTATTGGTGAATCTATACACTGTCTTTCCATCTTTTGAAACAAAGGTTACATCATATTTCACTCTGTTAATAAAAGCTGGGCCAGGATCATCATAACCATAGGTATAGATATCTCCATTGTATTCTATCGTCCATTGAGGATTATCAGCTGTGGCGGTAAGTTTTGCAGTTTTACCATCAATAATGGCTGTATCTGCAGCACCATTATCATTAACCTCAAATTCTTTTACGACTTTGCGAGCACTAAGCCAATCCTCTTGATATAAGGTGGCTTTTTTTCCGTCAGCACTGAACTCCAGTGTCATCAAGGACAAATCATAACGACTTGCATTATCCTTTTCTCTGTAGGAGAATGGCTTACCATGCACCGTTTCTGCAAAGGTTTTTCCCAGTGCTGCATATCGAACAGCCTCGTACTCCATAACTGACAATGCACCAAAATTGGGTACAGTAGCACCTTTGATAACAAAATCATTGTTATACAATCGAATGCGATATCCATCATAAGTAGTGTACTCTGTATCAGAAGCAGAACCATTCCAATGATATTCCTTTTGTCCACCATCCCAGGTCCAAATTAATGTACTAGCATCTTCTGAGAATTTGTACTTTGTTTTTCCCTTTTGGAAGGTTGAACCTTGTACTCGTTGACGGAAAGATGGAGTGGGATCACTGAAGTCTGAAACTGCCTCCTCAAGTGTTTTTCCATCAGCATCTACAATAGCTAAGGTCTTGGATACATTCGTTAAAGAGAACGTTAAGTCAGTTTTATCACCATTAGAAAGTTTTCCTTCCGTAGCACTAATACCTTCTCCGATAGTATATACTACAGGATCCAGAGAGGTTTTTGTCTCAAAGCCATTCCAACTTTCTGCTGTACGCTTGATGATTATTTGCTCACCACTTTTCTCAATGCTATACTTGTAAAGTACTAATCCGTATTCATCTCCGACTTTTTCTCTACTCTGGAATGTTTTTCCTACCAATATTTCCATATTTTGAGAGAAGAAATCTACAGTGTGGTTATTAAAAGGACTTGTTCCTGCTCCTGACGGCTCTTTCTGTGCGGTCTCCGTGAATGCAGTACCAGAACTTTTGGAGTCCAGACCTCCCAGAGTGGGATGGTATATGCCTTTTGCAAGATTGTTTTTAAACCAGTCATACATTACTACGTTGTATTTTCCATCTACTTTTTCCACATATCCTACAGGGTCATACATATAGAACTGGTATGTAGTTCCCAAGAAAGCACTTCCGTCTGTAGGTCCCCATGCCTTGGGGACGTTGTTGCCAAATACGCTCTCCATCTTGGTGGGATAGGCAAAGGCAAACATCAACTTTGAGTAGGTGTCCACGGCAAAGAGAAAGTTGTCAAGGCTGGGAGAGAGTGTGTCTCCCGTAAAGCGGTAGAAATGGAACCGGCTCAGTTTGGGATTGCCTTGGGCTGTCTTCTGCAAAACGGAATTGTAGGTTCCGTCAGCAGCATACAGTGGATTGAGCCCTCGGTACTGGTACCAGTGCACATTTTTGATTTCGTAGCCCTGTCCAGTGGTGTTGGGAGCCTTAGCATGGACGAATTCCCCCTTGGCGGTATCCCTTGTTACCCATACATCACCACTCTGCATAGCATATTGAGGAACGTTGTTGTTATCAAAATATGTTCCCACCAAACTCATGGTATTAAAGTCTGTGTGGGGAAAACCTTCGTCTGCCTGGTTGTACCATTCGTCAGTGAAGTCAAAGGCATCAACTCCACCGGTGAGGCCTAGATCTGGTTCAGGAGCCACAGTGATTTCTGTATCGACGGCGGACTTCTTCTTTGGATTGTACAAGCGTGGATCCTTCAAGAGTCCGTGGTTGCAGGAAACTAACAAGGAGAAAGCAATAGCTGTTGTAACCAAACTTCTGATTTTCATACATTCCTCCATAAAATCTTTACAATTATAACTTGAATCCCAAGGCAATAGTCAAGCCGAAGTCAAATGAATTGATGAAATAGGAATCGATGGGTTTACGAAGATCCAGCGGCTCACTGCGCTTCCCATCTTTGAACTGCTTTTCTGCATCTCCTACGGCAAGTTCCGCCAGCTTTGGGGGCATGGTGATGTACTTGGGCTTGAAAATGCTGAACTGGGTGTAGCCACCAAGAATCAGTTCCATGGTGGGCAGGATGGGGATATTGTACTCTAGCAGCAGGTCAAAGCTTGCCATGAGGGGGTTCATGTTCTTCATCATCCAATCGTCAACAATGATGGTACCCACCTGAGATTCCAGTCCTTCCACCTCCTTGTCTGCATACATCTCATATTCAGGGGTTGTGTCGGCAATCATCTTCATGCCAACCGATAACCCCACTGCCAGACGGTTGTCAAAGAAGTAGGCCTTTCCTGTAGCTCCCAAGGAGATGACCGGAGTATAATGGATGTTCATGTACACGTTGACATCTTCTCCTCCAACCTCCTTCCCCGAAATCTGTCCGGCAAACCCCTCACCAACACCAATATATCCAAAGGCTCCCACACCGCTAAAGATATGATCATCCGGTAGATGGAACCATCTGGCGGAGTCAAAGATGTAACCTACCTCAGCCTTTCCTGCAGGTACAAATCCTAGTGTGCCTTCCATCTTACTGGCACCAAGGTAGGCCAGGTCGCTGTCAGAAATGGAGGGAATGGTGAGGGAGCCTCCCACGTTAGCTTTCATATTCAGCACCCAGCCACCGTCAAATGCAGTGGCATTTGCAAGGCACACAAGTGCAAGTGCAACAATCAAAATAAATTTCTTCACATCAAACCTCTTCATACTGTCATTATACTACAGATTTAGAACATATAGTACCATCTGAATAAAATCAATAAAAAATAAATAAATTTTTTCTAAAAAAAGAGGGGAGTGTCGGCTATCTTGCACTGCAAAAAGAATTATGTTATTCTCCCATTATGGGTCGTTCTGTTTACGAATTTTCATACAAGGAGCGCAAGAAGCTCAGAAATACAATCCTGTTCTTTGTGGGGCTGTTCTTTTTAGTTTTTGGCTTAAATACCTTGATATTCAGATTTTTACTCTTTCCTGTTGTTGTCAAGTCCAATTCAATGCTGCCAAGGGTTGGTGACGGCAGCCTTATCCTTACCTCTCCAATCGGAACGGTGAACCGTTGCTCCACTGTGGTTTTGAAACCGGAATATAAGGAAAATATTGGTGGAATCGGTTCCTTTTTGAATAGTTTTCTTGCCTTCATCACCTTCCAACAGGTACAGGCCTTTCAGCAGGGGTCCAAAGCAGTTGCCTCGGGGAACCTGCTTCGGCGTGTAGTGGGGATACCCGGCGACACCATCTACATGAAGGACTACATTTTGTACATCAAACCGGAGGGAAGCAGTCATTTTCTTACAGAATTTGAAGTTGCAGAGGTATCCTACGACATAGACGTAAGTGGTCTACCTGAGGGTTGGGATAACATCATGGGTGCTGCAGGAACCATGGAGGAACAAGTCCTTGAGGAAGGGGAATATTTTCTTCTGTGCGACAACAGAACCATAGGTGTGGATTCTCGAATTTGGGGGCCAATACAAAAAAACAAGTTTGCGGGCAAGGCGCTCATACAGTACTTTCCCTTTTCCGGCTTTGGTTCCCTCTAGGCTCCTCCCAGAACATGCCATCCTTTGATTCCATCTCCTCCCTCTACATCCACATTCCCTATTGTGGCTCCAAGTGCTCCTACTGTGATTTCTTTTCCCTGCCGATGACAGCAACCAGTTCCTGCTCGGGTGGGACTGCCGCTGCTGGCAGGGGAGTGCCCAGGGACTACGTGGTGGCTCTGGTGGCCCAGCTGCGTTCTTTTCGTGATGCAGGATTGCTGGGGCGGCTGAAGACGGTGTACTTTGGCGGAGGTACCCCCAGCCTCCTTTCCTGCGCCCAGCTTTCCCGCATTATGGAGGAAGTCTGTCCCCACCTGGAGCCAGACGCCGAGGTGACGCTGGAGGCCAACCCGGAGAGCCTGACCAGACAGCTGCTTGCGGCGGCCAGGGGGTGCGGGATTGGCCGCATCTCCCTGGGCATCCAGAGCTTTGACGACGGGGTCTTGGGCTGCGTGGGACGGTGTTGCACCGCAGGCAAGGCCCGGCGGGCGCTGGGGCTGCTGGCGGAAAGCGGCATGGCCTTCTGCAC
>JAGBFT010000111.1 GCA_017936345.1 Spirochaetaceae bacterium | reverse complement strand
TGGGTAGACAACAAGACTTGGGCTGCCACCATGCCTCACCCGTCCAGCCTCCTTTCCAGGAAGGACAGCACATCCTGGCGAATCAGCTGGTGGAGGCCGCTGACCAGCTCCTGGGTGAACTGCTGCGGGTCAAAGGCGGCGATGTTCTCCGGGGAGCCCTTGTCCGCAAAGAGCTGGGAGGCGGGAATCTCCAGTGCCAGCGCCAGCGCGTCGATAACCTCCGCCGACGGGAATTTGTTCCGGGATTCAATTTCAGAAATGTATTTTGGATTGCAGTTGATGAGCTCCGCCAGCTGCTCCTGGGTAAAGCCCCTTTTCTTTCTATAATATTTTAGGTTCCGCTTAAAAATTTCTCTGATGGTCATGCTATTTAAATCATAAGCTAGTATTACCAAAGCATATACTTTCTATAAGACGAAATATATTTATAATTGACAATTTATCGTCTAATAGATAGAATTAAGGTTGTCTTATAGTATGAATTGAGGATAAAATTCTTTGTTTGTAGTCTTTAGGATGGGATGATAAGGAGGAAATGGATGGCATTACCAGTGTTTGTTGGGATTGCGATAAAAGTTGTTGCTAGTGTAACAGGAACTGCTGTAGTGGCAAAGGTTGCCCACAGTAAAGGATACAACAGTGGTTATTCTGATGGTTCAACAAGTGGTTACAATCGTGCTTCTAAGGTGTATGAAGAAAAATTTAAAAAACAGGCAGATAAATTTTTATCAGAAAAAAACGCATGGTATAAGCAGAGAGAAGAGTATAAAGCCTTGTTAGATGACTGTGAATGTGAAATTCAGAGATTAGAAGATGAATTAAATGAGATTTATTCTGATGAAGGTGCTGCTTTATTGAGAAAGATGAAGAATAGATATAGTCAACTCAAACGGTTGGCATCATGAGTAATTTTGACCGAGGGTTTTGGAGTTTTAATAACTCCAAAATAATTTTTCCACTGGACATAGGAAAGAAAACTGTATGGCAACATCTTTAGATGAATTACGTAGAAGAAGGATGGAGTTGCGTGAGCGGTCGGATCAGACGTTTGCTTCCATGGATGAGACTATTCAAGAAAGCTATCGAGTAGCTGAAGTAGCACGAAATTCGGAATCTATCCTTAAAAATATCGAGGAAGAGTTTGAGTCTCAAACAAAGTTGACAAAAAAAGACATTTCTTTCCTATTCTTTGCTACAGCCCTCCAATGTGTTCGTCAATATTTTTTGACGGATTTTAAAGATAGAGGCGGTCATCAGGAAACAGAACAAGGGGTATTGGGAAAGAATAAATATGACCCTCACAATTTACAGGCAAGGGCAGATGCTGGTTTTGATATTCGGCATCATAAATACTATAAACCTACTCTTGAAGAAATAATCCTCCATCCAGTTCCTTTTGACACCACAAAGGGCGGGAATCAGTTTGGGGATTTGAATCCATTTTCTGGAGTTGGGAGCCTAGGGCATCGAGTGAGTACTTTGGGGCATGACCCAATTTTAGGATGGATTTTTGGCACGGCAAATATTGTAACAAGCACTCTGACAGGCTGGAATATGCAGTCCTTCCATGTCCTTTCAAAAACAGGAGCAGGGGGAGGAGACTTTCTCAAAGCCAAGGCCAGTACGGCAAAAGTCTTGTCGTATACCTATGATGCTTTGGCAAATCAGGGGTTTGAAGGAAAGAAAAAAGTTGGGTCAGCTCTGATTAAAGAAGGTATTCATCTTGCCTCTGATGTACATTCAAAGAAGAGTCTGCCAATACCTGTTATTTCTACTTTTGACCCAAAACTGGCATCATCTTTGGCTGATTATGGTCTTGATATGTCCAATATTCTGACAGTGGGAAAACAGGCAACCTTGGCCATTGCAATAAATACCCTTGTGGCCATGATCCATGGAATGACCTTCAACGAGGATCGGGATGGTTCTAAAAAACTATATGAGGTCAGAACTCGCAAAGTGATTACCTATTCAAATGTCATTGCCTCTGCAAGCAATGTAATAGCTGTTGCCATTGGTGCTACCATAGGTTGTAGTTCAAACAATCAAGATTTGATTAAAAAGAGTTTGCAAAAGCTTGATATAGGAGGTTTGCTTGTTACTTTATTCAGGCTGATTTCCGATGCAAAATTCATTCGGAAGGTAAAGGAAGAATTCGTACTTGGTAACTTTGACAAAATGATAATGGGAGAATAATTCTAAAATCATAGTTTTTTAAGGAGGAGTGTCATGTTCTTGAATCTATTGAATGAGAAAGAAAAGGAAATCTTCATGCAGCTTGCCGTTGCAGTTATTCATGCTGATGGAAAACTGGAGGAAAGTGAAAAGATTTTTCTTGACGATTATGCCCATGAAATGAATATTTCTGATTTTGATGTATACAAGAAACCAGAATCTGTGGAACATCTGGTAGGAGAAATAACAACTAACTCATCTAATACTGTAAAACGTATCTTCTTGCTTGAGTTGGCTGCACTAGCACGAACAGATGGTGATTTTGCACAAAGTGAGCGAGAGCTGATTCAACTTATTGCAGAGAAACTGAACATTTCTGATGGTTTATTGCAAGATTGCGAGAATCTGCTCAAAGAATATGAATCAATTTCAGAAAGACTGTTAGCTTTTGTTCAAGGGTGAAGTGCTTGAACAAATAACAGAGAATTTTCCAGTAATTCCCCACCACCCCACAGGAAACCCATCCGATTTCCTGTGGTGATTCCCCGTTAGCCCCTACCTTTCCAACAGCTGGGGCTCAAGCAGGAAGTCATAGATGTTTACTGTTTTGCCAGGTAAAGGGCTCTGCTGATTTCC
>JAGBFT010000110.1 GCA_017936345.1 Spirochaetaceae bacterium | reverse complement strand
TTCACCCGCTCCTCCATCTCCTTGGCCGCCTTGTTGGTAAAGGTGAGGGCCAGAATCTGGCTTTGGGGGATGCCCTTGTCCAGCATATGGGCGATGCGGTAGGTGATGACCCTGGTCTTGCCGCTTCCTGCACCTGCGATGATGAGCAGAGGTCCCTCGGTGGTGGTGACCGCCTCGAACTGCTCCTGATTTAGTTCCTGACGTAGTTTTTCCAGCATGGCAAAGATTGTATGGAAAAAACTTTTCTGTTGCAAGGGCTGAATTGATATTGTATACTGGGGGGGACTGGTTATGAGAGTGAACCCGTTTTATCCGGTTTTCTCGCTAGAAGAAGGAAGGTTTTATGAGTGTGTTTCAGAATGTTTCAGCTTTTTTAGGTCGTAACGGTTTTCCCATTGGTGGTCCGGACATCAACTCTGTTATAGCAGGGCTATTGTATGATATGCAGCAGGGACTTGATGTGGGAAGTGGTGATGGACCCATGGATGCCCGCCAGCCCATGATTCCCACCTGGGGAATGCCACCAGAAAAAACTCCAAAAAATACAAGCGTAATTGTCATTGATGCTGGTGGAACAAACTTCCGTTCTTGTTTGGTGAGCTTTGATGGTGGCGGAAATCCCAGTATTTCCGACATGGAAAAGTGCTCCATGCCTGGAATTGAGCGGGAGCTGTCAAAGGAAGAGTTCTTTGACCAAATTGCCACCAATCTTGACCATTTGAAAAATAAAGGCAAGAGAATCGGTTTCTGTTTTTCCTACGCCATGAAAATCCTTCCTGATGGTGACGGAGAAGTCTTGTCCTTTTCCAAGGAAATCAATGCCAAGGAGGTTATCGGCTCCAAGGTAGGCGCCTGCCTTTCGGATGCCCTGGTGAAGCGGGGTTGGGAGAGACCAGAGAGAATTGTTCTTATGAATGACACCACCGCCGCCCTCTTGGCGGGAGCTTCCCGCAATGTGCCTGGAATGAAGTACAGCTCCTACGTGGGGCTGATTCTAGGGACAGGCATGAATTCAGCCTACATCGAATACAATCCCATCAAAAAGATTGAGGAGGAGGTGTCCAATCCACCACCAGCCCAGATTGTGGTGTGCGAGTCCGGTATGTTTGACAAGCTGCCCCGCTCCTCCTTTGACATTGCCTTTGACTCCAGCACCAATACCCCCGGCCGCTACGTCATGGAAAAGATGTGCTCAGGAGCCTATCTTGGTCCTTTGGCAACCTTTGCCCTTAAAGCCGCAGCAATGGAAGGCTTGTTCTCCGAGCATGTAGCCTCCCATCTTGCGGCCCTGCCCAAGGCAGATCTTTACGACGTGGACCAATTCCTCTATGGACCCTACCGCCACGACACAGTACTAGGTGATGTTGTGGCTCCCGGAACCCAGGATGACTACGACACCATGTACCTCATTCTGGACACTATGATTGAACGGTCTGCCCGTCTTACTGCAGCTGTAATTGCTTCCTGTGTAATCAAGAGTGGAAAGGGAACCTACCCTGCAAAACCCGTCTGCGTCTTGTGCAACGGCACTACCTTCTTCAAGACTCACAACCTGCGTTCCCGCATCCACGGCTATCTGGACAAGTACTTGTCGGAGCAGCGCCACCTGTACTTTGACATTGTGGCCATGGACAATGACATTACCCTTGGTACTGCCATTGGAGCCCTTTCCAACTAAATAAAAAGGGGCTGCCCTTACTTAGGGCAGCCCCTTTCTCTTTCACTTGATTTTTCAGCCGAGTTCCCGTACCTGAATCTCATTCTGCAGCAGCCGTGGAGGCCATTGGTTTGCTCAGCATCTTTCGCTGGACCTGGGCGGCACGGTCGGCAGGCATCATCATCAGCCAGGTAGAAGCCAGCGATGTGCCGCCACTTTCCTCGGCAATCTGGTCTGCCATACGAAGAATGTCGATTATATCCTGGTCATCCATAGCTACCAAAATGTCCACTGCATTCTGCGGGGGCATACTGTTTAAATTCTGAACGTTGGTGACAATGTTCAGCTGGCGACCATCGTACTGACTTACAGTGTTGTTAAAGGCAACCTCCCGCTCTTCCTGTGCTATCCGACGGTTCTCCAATTCCTGTGCGGTCTGCTGATTTAAAGCCTCCGCCTGGGAAACCTGCACCTCCCTTTGGTCGAGCTCCTCCTTCAACAGGTTCAAAGACTCCAAACGCTTTTGAAAGCGGTCGTTGTCCAAGTCTGCCTCAAGGGGAGGGGTTCCAGTAGCTGAGGTGGAGGTTTGGGGCTGTAGTCCAAGGAGTCTATAAACAGGGGCAAAAATATCCTTTACCTGAATCACACCAAGATAGTCAAACCATACAAGACCAGCCAATGAAAGTATGATAATCAAAAGAAGCAAGATAATCGTTTTACCTATGTTACGGATTCTTCTACGTCTGGCCATTTCCATCCTCGCACATTCAATTCTATTTCCTGTCCCAAAAAACCACACAATCTTGCAATGGAGACAGTACTACACTAGTATATCGGCATTTTAGTTTGCAATACAAGTAAATTTTCAGATATTTTTTTTACTTCCAAAATCTTGCTTGCCAAGTTTATTATTTCAAGTTATACTGGGAAATATGAAAGTCCGTAAGTTTTTGGTAGTTTTGATTCTTTTGTTTTCGTCCTTATTCTTTTCTTGTGACTCCATCTTGGATATGCTGGGCCTTTCTAGTAATGGTTCCACTCTCTTTACAAATACCGAGGCTGTGGAGGCCATGAAGTCCGCCCTGAACATTGGAGCCGAATCTTCTTCCGAACAATTGTCCCAAAAAGATGCCTATTATGGAAACCCCTTGTTAAAAATTCCTCTTCCAGATGAAGTACAAAATGCCATTGATACACTAAAAGAGATTCCTGGTCTTGGTAACTTGCTAGGGGATTTATCTGGCAAATTAGTTGAGGATGTAGTCAGGAGTGTAAACCGTAGTGCGGAGCATGCCGCAAAGGAAGTTGTTCCTATCTTTTCCAAAGCAATTACAGATATGACAGTACAGGATGGCATTAAGATTGTCACCGGAGAGGATGATGCCGCCACTGAATATCTCAAGGAGAACACCTATTCAGAGCTGATGGAATTGTATCAACCGAAGATGAATGCAGTTTTGTCACAGAATTTAGTTGGTGGTATATCCGCTAATACAGCATGGGAGAATTTGACTGACAAATTCAATGATGTTGTGGATAGTGATACTGCCAAATTTGCTAAAAGTTTAGGTTATGATATACCAGAGCGCATCGATACCAACCTTTCTGAATACGTCACCGGCAAGGCGCTGGACGGTTTGTTCGTAAAGGTAGCGGAAGAGGAGGGCAAGATTAGGGAAAATCCCTTTGAGTATGCTTCCAATATAGTGCAAAAGGTTTTTGGTGCTGTTAAAAATGGACTTGGTTCATAAGACTTGGAGTTATAAATGTCTGTTGGCGATATAGTTATGCTTATGCGGGACGGGGTTTTCCAGATTCTCATGCTGGTGGCTCCCGTCTTGGGGGCGGCTCTTATCATTGGTCTTGTGGTGGCAATCTTTCAGGCCACTACATCCATCCAGGAGCAAACCCTTACCTTTGCCCCAAAGTTTTTTGTTATTCTTGCAGTGATTGCCCTCTTGGGGGGCTGGATGTTTACCTCTATGAGGGAATATACGATTCAGCTTTTTCAGATGATTCCTTTGATGGGGCGGTAAGTGTTGTCCCAAGTGCTTGGCATGGCACCCCTATACCTGCTGGTGGCGGCACGGTGTTTGGCTATGTTTATGACACTGCCACTCTTTTCCACTCGCTCTGTCTCCACTGTTGTAAAGGTGGCCTTGGCTGGATATGTGGCCTTTATAGTGTTGCCCACGGCCTATGGCGGCGGATACGAGGGACTTGATAGCATCTACGATGTCTCCACCCTCCAATATGTGCTGCTGCTGGCGGGAGAAGGGCTTATCGGCATCATCACTGGCTTTTACATTTCCATTTTGTTTGCGGCCTTTAGTTCCGCAGGTCAGTTCTTTTCCTTCCAGATGGGACTTTCCGCCGCCGAAGCCTACGATGCCCTGTCCCAGGTGGAAAATCCCTTGATGGGTCAGTTCCTAAACCTAATGGCCATGTGGCTTTTTCTGGGGAGTCAAGGCTTTCAGCAGGTGTTCCTTCACGGAATGATAGAAAGCATCCAGTCCATGAATGCCATGAGCCTTGTGGTGGCAGACTCACGCACTGCTTTTTTACAGCTATTGCTGGGTGGTCTTACCGGGCTTTTCTTTGATGCCATGATGATAGCCCTTCCCCTGACTGGAACCTTCTTTGTAGTGGCCGTTGCCATGGGTCTTCTTTCCAGGGCAGCCCCCCAGATGAACCTCTTGTCAGAAGGTATTCCCCTGACCATGTTGCTGGGTTTTCTTTTGTTGTTCCTGGCCCTGCCTTCCATGTGTGATTTGTTTGTGCGGTTCTTTGATGCAACCTTTGTGGATATTCAAAGGCTCGTTGCAGAGGTAAGGGATGCCATATGACAGCGTTGACGGAAGAAAAAGCACTAAAGCCAACTAAAAACCTATATCCACACATCCATCTCCAGTGGTTTGCCTCTGCGGAAGACGAGGGACGAACGGAAGCTCCCTCCGATTTGAAGTTACGCAAGGCCCGTGAGGAGGGTCGAGTTCCTAAAAGTCAGGAATTGACTGGTGGGCTTGTTCTCCTGCTGCCTGTTCTTACCCTGGTACTGCTTGCTCCCTGGCTTCTCCAGGGTTTTGTACAAATCATACGATACTACATGGAGCGCTGCACTACTGCCAACATCACAGATGGTGAGCTGATGGTGGAGTTTTTATACTCTATGGTTCGAATGGTTCTTCCCATTGCCGCCACTGCCATAGTGGCCGGTGTCGTTGCCAATGTCATTCAAAACAAGGGCTTTATCTTTACTACAAAAACAATAGAGCCCAAAATATCCAAAATTCTTCCTAAATTCGGAGAATATTTTAAGAAGACACTTTTTTCCTTTGAGGGTGCATTCAACGTCGTTAAGTCGATTGTAAAGGTAGCTGTAATTTTTATTGCCGCATATTTATTGATTCGTAGTGATGTTCCCCACCTGCTCACCCTGATGAATACAAATTTCTGGGATGGGATTGTCTTTATTTCGGAGATGACAGCCAAGCTATTAATCATTACTTCCGTAATATTCATCATTATTGCCATTCCGGACTACATCGTGCAACGCAAGCAATTTATGGAATCAATGAAAATGACGAAACAGGAAGTAAAGCAGGAATACAAGGAAACAGAGGGAGATCCCTTGGTAAAAAGTAAGTTGCGACAGTACATGCATGAAATGCTCCGTCGCAACATTCCTGCAGCTGTGGCCAAGTCTGACGTGGTTATTACCAACCCAACCCATTACGCTGTAGCCATTCAGTACGACAGTGCAACTATGGCTGGTCCTATGGTGACGGCAAAAGGTGTAGATTCCTTGGCCCGTCGTATTCGGGAAATAGCTGCAGAAAACAAGGTTCCACTGGTGGAAAATCGACCTTTAGCCCGTGCGCTGTACGCGGAAGTGGAAATTGGCGAAATGGTGCCAGAAAATTACTATCAAGCACTAGCAGTAATTCTAGCTAATGTGTATAATGCAAAAGGGAAATAAGGTCGAATATCGATTTTGTTAGAAGGTGGGAAAAAGTATGCCGTCGATCGGTAAGTCACAATTGTTTAAGAATACAGCGGACTTGACAATAGCTGTCTGTGCCATTGTTGTAGTGATGATGTTGATAGTGCCTCTCCCAACAATCCTGTTGGACATCCTGATGGCACTGAATTTGTTGTTTTCTGTTCTAATGCTATTGATTGTTCTCTCAACACCAAAGGCCACGGATTTTGCTTCCTTTCCAACCATGCTGTTGGTTTCTACAATCTTTGGTTTGGGGCTGAACGTTTCTTCAACTCGCCTTATCTTGGGAGAAGGTCAGGCCTTTGACGGAAAGATGGTCAAAGCCTTTGCCAGCTTCGTGGTAGGAAGTTCCGGGGATGAGGGGCTTCTCATTGGATTTGTAATCTTCATCATTTTGATTGCGGTTCAGGCCTTTGTCATTACAAAGGGAGCTTCTCGAGTTGCCGAGGTTGCCGCTCGCTTTACCCTGGATGCCATGCCCATGAAGCAGGCCGCTGTGGAAGCTGAATACAATGCGGGAGCAATTACAGAAGAAGAGGCCCGCAAGCGTAAGATGGACGTTCAGCGTGAAGCGGATTTTTACGGAGCCATGGACGGTGCTTCCAAGTTTGTGTCTGGCAACGTAAAGGTTGGTATTTTCATTACAGTCATCAATCTTGTAGTGGGGCTCATCTTCGGGATGGTTCTTCGTGGGGAACCCTTTGGAACCGCCATTCAGACCTATGCCTCCTTTACCATTGGTGACGGCCTTTTGTCCCAGCTTCCCTCCCTGCTTGTATCCTTTGCCACAGGTATTATTGTTACCCGTTCTGCTTCCGACCAAACGCTGGGTCTTGATGTCAGAAAGCAATTTTCCCAAAGCGCCTGGATTTACTATGTGGCTGGTGGAACCATGGCTATCATCGGCATATTGCCAGGATTCCCCTGGTATGTACTGATTCCACTTGGTGTTGCCCTGTGCTTCTTGGGCTACAAGCTCCAGAGCATGCAAAAGCTTGCAGAAATCGAAAAGAAAATGGCAGAAAAGGGTGCTTCTGCCCGAGCTGGTAGTGCGGTGGCCGACCCCAATACCGTTACCCCGCCAGATCCCCTTTCCCTTGAGTTGGGTTATGCCCTGATTCCCTTGGTTGACAAGGAAAAGGGCGCGGAATTGCTGGAGCGTGTTCAGCTTATCCGCCGGGAAATGGCACTGGATATGGGACTCATTGTTCCACGTATTCGTATTACGGATAATATTCGCCTTGACTCCAGTGAATATAGCTTTAAGATAAAGGGTGTTACTGCTGGAACTGGTCGCATTAAGATGGGATGGTTCTTGTGTATTAACTCTGGTGGTGTTTCGGAGGAGGTTCCTGGAGAAAAAACCACGGAACCAGCCTTTGGCCTCCCTGCTGTATGGGTATCCCAGGAAAACCGCGACCGTGCAGAGCGTGCGGGGTATGCAGTGGTTGACCCACCAACAATGATTGCCACCCACTTGACAGAGATTATCAAGCGGAGGGCTGATGAAATTCTTGGCCGCCAGGAAGTTCAAATCCTCATCGACTCCCTCAAAAAGGACTATCCTGCCGTTGTGGATGAAGTTATGCAAAACTTTAAGATTGGTGAGATTGTCAAGGTTTTGCAGGGGCTTTTGCGGGAACAGGTTTCCATCCGCAGTATGGTTGCAATCCTGGAAACATTGGCAGATTATGGCGGAGTTACCAAAAAAACAGACGTTCTGGTTGAGCGTGTTCGTCAGGCACTTGGGCGTCAGATTTGTCTCCAATACGCAGACCCCAATGGCATACTCCATGTACTGACGGTTTCTCAGTCCTTCTTGGAAACCTTGCTGGAAAGCAAGGCAGACACAGTTGATGGGCCTGTTTCTATGCTTGACCCAGTAACCCACCGTAAGTGGATTTCCGCTGTAAGCACTGCCATCGCCACAGCAAGAAATCAAGGGTATAGCTTCCCTGTGATTCTTTGTCCAGAAACAGTTCGTAGCTTGGTTAAGAATAGTATTGAACGGGAATTGCCTGGTGTTGTTGTGCTTTCATCTGCTGAAATAACAAACGATATTAAATTGGAATCATTGGGAGGAATAGACGTTGAGTAGAACTTCAAAGGTACGACCTCGCACTGAGATTGCTCCTACATACAATGAATGCATTGCCCGTATTCGTGAGCAGTGGGGGGATGACTACAACATCGTGGAAAAAAGACAAACCACCATTCCAAAATTTTGGGGAATGAGCTCAAAGCCTGCCGTAGAAGTTGTTTACACTGTTGTAGATACTTCTCCAATTCGTGACAGAATGCAGGAAATCAATGCCAAGCCTCCTCGATTTGGTGCTGGAACAGGGCAAAGGGAACGGGAGGACTTTTTAAAACAACTCATTGATACCATTGGAAAGAATAATTCCAATACAGGTGAAAGTCTCTTTGGTCAAAATGAGCTGAGTGCCCTTACCAAGAAAATAGAAGAAATTAGCTCTGCAATTTCAAATATATCAACAAATCAACAAAATGTTCCTGTTATCAAAAAGGTTGAGGAAATCCTTGAGGAAAATGAATTTACCTCTTCTTACATAAAAAGGATTTCCAATCGTATTCGCTCGGAGTTTTCCTTTGATGAATTAAATGATGAGGAAAAAGTCCTCAAGCGGGTTGTAGAATGGATTGGAGAGGCAATAGAACTGTATCCGCCCTTGGACTTGGCTCGTAAACCCACCGTTTTAATTTTAGTTGGTCCAACTGGTGTTGGAAAAACAACAACCATAGCAAAGATGGCTGCACAGTATAGGTTGGGAAGCAAGGATTTGAACCTTCGCATGGTTTCCATTGACCATTTTAGAATTGCAGCCCAAGAACAGATGAAGATTTACGGCGAGCACATGGAAATTCCCACTACAGCGGCTTCCTCTGCCAAGGACATTGTGGATTTGCTTAAATTCGATGGAAACCGTCTCGATGTAATGCTCATCGATACCATTGGACTTAGTCCCCACGACTACGAAACCATTGGTAAAATGCGTGGCTTGCTGGATATTCCAGGGTATAAGCCAAATGTTTACCTGGCGATTTCAGCTTCTACCAAGGCCAGTGACCTAAGGGATATTTTCCGTAACTATGAGACCTTTGAGTATGATGCTGTTATCGTTACCAAGTTTGATGAAACAAATCATGTAGGAAATATACTTAGTGTACTGCAAGAAAAGCGAAAGCCTGTAGCCTTTATTTCTTCTGGCCAAGTTGTACCCAGAGACTTTGAGGAAGCAACAGTCCTAAGGTTTTTGACAAAACTCACCGATTTTAAACTAGACATGGATTCTCTAGAAAATAAATTTCCTTCATTAACTAAAGAAAAGGGTGAGGAAGAAAAAGATATAGACGGAGGTACCTTATAAATGGAAAATCAGGCCTCAGAGTTAAAAATGCTCATGAAGGAATATGGTGGCAAACAGCATAAACCCCGAATTATCGCTATAACCAGTGGTAAGGGTGGGGTTGGCAAAACAAATATCTCTGTCAATATGGCTATAGCTTATGCGCAAATCGGCAAGAACGTGTTGCTTATTGATGGTGACTTGGGCATGGCCAATGTCAATGTATTGTTGAATGTTGTTCCTCAGTATAACTTGCTCCATGTTGTGAACCAGCAAAAAAGAATGGAAGAAATTATTACCGACACAGAGTTTGGCATCAAGTTTATTGCTGGTGCAAATGGTTTTTCTAGGATTGCAAATCTTTCCGATGAGGAACTGGAATATTTTATTTCTGAATTTAACACCTTGAATTCCTTCGATATCATCATTATTGATACGGCTGCAGGTATTGCAAACAATGTATTGCAGTTTGTAGCTGCTGCTGACGAGGTGTTTATCGTTACAACTCCTGAACCGACAGCAATAACAGACGCTTACGGCATCATCAAAATTATTACAACGGAATTATCCCTAAATCGTGAGATGAAGCTACAGCTTTTGGTAAACCGTGCCCACTCTGGCGATGAGGGAAAACGTATTGCAGACAGAATCATCAATATTGCAGGTCAGTTTTTGAATTACAAGATAGAATACTTGGGGTTCATTTATGATGATCCTGCCGTAACCACAGCGGTTATTCGACAAAAACCATTTATGGACGTTATGCCTTCTTCCAAGCCTGCAGTATGTATTAAACATATTGTCGGTAGAGTGGAAAAAATGGATGTAAATGGTTTTGATGGTGTTTCAGGATTTTTGAAAAAATTCCTCCAAAAAAAGTAATCGATTGCTGGTACTCTACACCACTATACCCTCTGTATCTGTCTATATCCCTTTTAACTTGACCTAATAGGTTTTTTGTCTTAAAATGTTTATTGGAGGACTTGTATGATTAAACCCAAATTCATAATTATTTCTGTGTGTGTTGGGTTTTTGCTATCCTTCTTTGTGGGTCTGTTTTCCGGCGTTTCTTTTGGTGTTGTAGTATTGCGAGCACTAATATTTGCCGTTTTGTTCGGAGCTTTAGGGTTTGGACTCAGAATTGTTTTTCTGCGATTCCTTCTTGATTCATCGGACATGGAAACTGGAGTTGATGTGGCAACTAGTTCCCATCAAGGTTCCGTTGTAGATATTTCTATAGGGGATGAGCCCTTGGTTGAAGATGAGAATGGTCCTGATTTCTATGTAAGAAAGGATTTGCCTGGTTCTGACCAAAGGAATGCTGAAAAAAGTTCTGTTTCCGCTACTGGTGGTTCCCATCCTTCAGAAGAAGGCAAAACTTTTTCTCAGGAAACTACTCAAGAACAATTTAGACCTATTTCTCTTGGTACTCCCGTAGAACAAGAGAGAGCAACTGGGAACAATTCTAATGGGGGTGTTGTAAGCACTGCTCCCAAAGGTTCTGATGATGCTCTACCAGATATTGGTGATTTGTCTATGGCATCAGCAAGTGATGAAATAAGTTCATCTTCAGAAGGGATGGATTTAGCCATTGGTAATGGTATGGAAACAAGTCAGGGTAGGGGCAGTATAGACGCTTCATCTGATTCCCAAACCATAGCACAGGCTATAAGAACAGTTTTAGCACGAGACAGCTAATATAAGGGTGTGGAGGAATGGCTGTTACAATTTTAGATGATAAATCAGAAGAAGAACTTTGGATAGAGTTCAAAAAGACCCAGTCTCCTGAGCTAAGGGATGCTTTTATCCGAAAGTATATGCCTCTTGTCAAATACGTTGCCGGTAAGGTTGCCACTGGTATGCCTGGTAATGTAGAATTTGATGATTTGGTTGGCTTTGGTCAATTCGGTCTTTTAGATGCAATCAATAAGTATGATCCCACAAAAAACGTGAAATTCAAAACATATGCGGTAACACGTATACGTGGTTCTATGATTGACGAATTGCGTGTCCTTGATTGGGTGCCTCGATCTGTTCGTCAAAAGGCTCGTGAAATAGAGGATGCCATTGTGGAAGTGGAGTCACGGCTTGGGCGTCCAGCCACGGATGCGGAAATTGCTGATTCCATGGGAATTAGTGAAGAAGAATTTCAGCAAGTGGTGATGCGGGTTTCTGGTATTAGTATGCTATCTCTTGATGATGTATGGTATCCTGGAGATGATTCTGACAGAATTCCAATTGGAGATAGCATTGAGTCTCCCTCCAGCTACAATCCTGATGTAATTGTCGAGAGAGAAGAGATTAGGCGGGTCATTAGCGAGTCAATAAAAGAACTGCCGGAAAAAGAAAAGATGGTTCTCGTTCTTTATTATCATGAAGATTTGACTTTTAAGGAAATTGGTCAGGTTCTCAATGTCAGTGAGTCTCGTATTTCACAGTTGCATTCAAAGGCAAACCTTCGTTTAAGAACAAAGTTAACTAATATTCGAAAAGGTATTATGTAGGAGAAGCCAGTGGTTAGGTTGGATAAGGTTCGAAGCGATTTGGAAAAACTCTTGGAAAAGGAGCAGTCTCTCGAGTATGTTGAGGTAAGGGCAGATACTCTTGATGAGGCCTTGGCAGATGCTGCTGTACAACTTGATACTCGCGTTTCCCATTTGGAATACGAGGTGCTTGAAAAGGGCTTTGCTGGTTTTGCGGGAATTGCTCAACAACCCTGGTTTGTTCGTGTGTACGAAAATGAAGTTGCCATCTCTAAAAAGGCAAAGGCTGCCTCTACTACGAGTGGGGATGTGGTCTCTTCTGAAGAATCAAGTGAATCAGTTGACAGAGACGGAGAATTCTTCATCCGTTATTTTGGCTCGGATATTTACCTAAAGGTTACAGAACCAGAAGGAAATGGAAAACCTGTTGCATTTCAGGATGTTATGGGACGACTCCAGCGTTCAGATACAATTTCTCTTGAAAACGAAAACATTAAAAAATATGTTAAAAATGGTACCGGTGGAGTATACGAGTCTGTAGGACTTTATCGGCACGAGCCAGCTGCAGATTCCAGTTTTGTTGTTGATGTGGCCATGGATGAGACTCAAGCTACAATCACTGCCACAGCTCCCGGAGTTGGTGGAGCAGAAATTATGGCAGACACTATTTTGAATGCTTTGAATTCTCAGGGTATTGTAGCTGGTGTGGATTTAAATAAAATCGATGAATTTATTGACCACCCTGTTTACGGTCTGCCCTATGTTGTTGCTGAGGCAATTAAGCCTGTGGATGGTCGTGATGCTTACATTGAATACAACTTTGAGACTGACCGTTCCAAGCTCAAGATGCAGGAATCTGAAACTGGTCAGGTAAACTTTAAAGAGTTGAATTTGATTCAAAACGTAGTTGAGGGACAACCCTTGGCAAAAAAGATTCCTGCAGAAAGAGGAAAGGGTGGAAAGACAATCTTTGGTCGCTACCTGGAAGCAAAAAATGGAAAAGATATAAGCCTTCCCTTGGGAAAGAACGTAGTAGTAGATTCCGATGGTCATACAATTCTTGCAGCGGTAAATGGTCAAGTATTGTTGATTGCTGATAAAATTAACGTTGAGCCCGTTATGGAAATTGAGGGTGATGTTTCAATCAAGACTGGTAACATCACCTTCTTGGGTACAGTTATTGTTAAGGGCAATGTTGACGATGGATTTGACATCAAGGCTTCTGGAAATATCGAAGTTTATGGAACTGTAGGACGTTCCACCTTGGTTGCTGATGGAAATATCATTGTTTCCCTTGGTATTATGGGGCGAGATGAGGGTGTAATTCACGCAGGAAAGTCCCTATGGGCAAAGTTTATCCAGAATGCCACAGTTACTGTAGAAGAATTTGTTATTGTAGCGGACGGTATTGTCAATTCAAATGTAACTGCCCGTAAGCGTATTTTGCTGCAGGGTAAACGTGCCGCTATTCTTGGTGGTCATTTATTTGCCACAGAAGAAATTAGCGCCAAGACTGTTGGTAGTAGCGGTGGTGGTAGTGAAACAATTCTGGAGGTTGGAATCGATCCTCAGCTGAAGCAACGCATGACCTATATTACTGATAGTAAGGCTGCCCTTGCAAAGGAACTGGAAGAAAATGGCTTGAATATCCAAACTTTGGAAAATATGAAAAAGATTCGCCGGGCTCTACCTCCTGATAAGGAAGAGCAGCTAAAGATGCTTCAGCTGCGTCGACAGGAGATTGAAAATGAAACTGTTCAATTGGATGAGGAGTTTGCTGATATTCAGGGCAGATTGCGTGAGCTTAAAATAATTGGCAAGGTTTCTATTTCTGGAACAGTTCATGCTGGTGCAAAGATTTTTGTACGGGACGTAAAGGACGAGATTCGTACTGACATTAAGAGCGTTACATTTTTCTATGAGAATGGATTTGTGCGGCGTGGTAAGTACGAGGCTCCCGATACTAATATTACTAAGCAGGTTCTGGATGGCTATAGCTCCACTTGATTTGCAGGTACTGTACTCTCAGCTTGAAAATGTTTCTAAAACTGTGGCACATCAGCAGCAAGGCAAGCAGTTAGCCAACGCAATTCAGCAGGAGACCTATGCCCAACAGATGGCGGAAAAAAATTCTACTGTTCAGCAATTGCAGTCTGGAGAAGACGGAGTTCAAAGAGTAAAGGATCGTGCTGCCGGAGGGTCATCTCAAGGTGGTTCTCGGAAAAGGCAGGATGAAGAAGAGACCCAAGAACAGGCTTTAGAGCAGGTTGCCTTTCAAGACCCTAACTTAGGTAAATTTATCGATATTTCAGGATAGTTCATGACAGCTGTAGCCGCGTGTCTCATTATTGGTGTTATCAATTTAATATTATGGGCCGTGCTTTTTCTTCATTTTAAAAGCAAGTATTCCTCTGAAAAGATTCTCGAAGATATTGCAGATGAATTGAATAAGTTGGTTCGGGATATTAACAATGAGACAATGCGTTGCGTCACTATAGTAAAGGATTGCAGGGAAAGCTTGCTAAAGTTAATAGAAGAAGCAAAAAAATATACTGACTTGGGGCACGAAAGCCTGGAACGGAAGGCTAAAAGTATTCAGGTGATGGATGCCATAAATAAGGGGGCTGGGTCTCCCAAACGCCGAAGAACATCGTATTCAGATTTAGCACCTGGTGTGGGCTTTCCCCGAAGTCCTATTCAACAGGATTTATTTGAAAAGGCTCCCGTTGATGAGGTGATGGAGTCAAAAGAAGATGAGTATAAGACTGAAATACTTATAGATCCCACTGGTGGTTTAGGTCATTCACCTGAAAATAAGGAAGATATGGCTGTAAACATAGTTCCTGAGCCAGACTTATCCGTACCGGAAATTAATATTTCTGAAATCCGATTGCCGGAAATTACAAGGGCTCAAAAACAGATTCTGTCCGAAAAGAGTTTGAAGGCAAAGGTTTTGGAGTTGCATGGGGAAGGTTTTGCTCTGGATGTAATTGCTTCTCGTCTAAATATTTCTTTAACGGAAGTTCAACTTATAGTAAATATGTTTGGACTTTAATAGTCTAAAAAAACTAGCTTTTTTTCAAAAAATAAAAAAAATTGAGTTGACATTTTTTTATTTTACATATATCATGCTCATATCTTGCCGCTGTAGCTCAGTTGGTAGAGC
>JAGBFT010000109.1 GCA_017936345.1 Spirochaetaceae bacterium | reverse complement strand
GAGTCGGTGATGGTCTGGATAATCAGCTCGATGGCCTCCTTGTGGGTGGGGCAGGGCTGCTCCTTTACAAACTCATCCTTTCCCTTGGCCTTGTGGGAAATGACGGAACCGTCCTGGGTTACCCGCTCCACAACGCCGGAAGCCAGAACATCCTTTTCGCTCCAGTCGTACACCTGGTACTTGGCGGAGGAGCTGCCGCAGTTCAATGTCAAAATAATCATTCCAATCCTCTGAAATCTAAGATGTATTCTTCCATTATAACCCGAATTATGCTGGTTGTGAAGGGAAAATAAGGGTTTATATTGTTTTTGTTTCTATATATATCCGGTCATTTTGGTGTATAAAAAAAACATGACAGCACAGAATATAAATGACATTATGTTTCAATTGTTCATGGCAGACTTGAGAATGGAGGATGGAAAGAAAATTCTAGACATTTTACGCTTCAAGGGCGTGTTTCCTCCAGCGGGAAGGGAAGAAGATATGGGTTTAATCAATTTCCTTGAAAATTTCTGGGACTGGGACAAGTCACCCTACATCAAGGAGCGTCTGCTGCAAGAACACGGTATTCATAGGCGGTACGTATATAGATGCAATTGTGCCATCAGACGCTATTGGTTGCCATGGTTTGGAAGAGAGATAGGCTTGAAGGATATATCTCGGCAGCAAATACAAGATTTTATTCTATCCTTTATAGACAACCCTAGTTTAAGGTCTGCTAGTGGACGGAATGATGTAATTAAAACGGGAACCATAGCCTTGCGGTGGGCTTATGCCCGAGGTCTTATTGTGCAAGACATTACACAGGGCTTGAGCTTGTTTGGCTGCAAGCCAGCTGAAACTGTAATCTTGACTCGTCAGGTGGCAAGAGACTTATTTTCCCGTCCTTGGAAACATAAAAAGGCTATGCTGGCGAATAAGGTTGCAATGCTCACTGGTTTACGTTCTGGGGAAATACAGGCATTGAGGAAATGTGATATTGGACGTGATTGTATTTATGTTCGCCACAGCTGGAACAAGATAGATGGTCTCAAGCTGCCTAAGAATGGGGGACAACGAAAGGTGTTTGTTCCCTTTGCGGATTTTTTGAATGAGTTACGGGAACTGACTCCGGGAGAAGAGGATTTTCTCTTTCATCATCGTAGTCTGAGGCAGCCCATGGACACAAAGTGCTGGCTGCGGGAGCTGCGGCAGGAACTGCTGGCTCTTGGAATGGACCAGGAATTTGTGCGGGGAATACGATTTCATAGCTGGCGGCACTACTATACCACTTACATGCGTTCCTGCGGGCAGCTGGAACCCCACCTGCTGCAGAGGCTTACTGGCCACAAGTCTGCCGCCATGATGCAGCATTACGGCAACCACAGCCTTACGGAGGAAGCAGACCTGATGAAGGCCGCAGCCAGCAAGGTTTTCGGAGAGATGATGGAAACAATGAGGTGAGTGTCGCCACCCAACAGTTTTTAAATAATTCGTCTCCGCGCAACATAGTGCTCTCTACACATGCTACCTATCCCACAACACAAAAAAAGACCGCCCCAAAGGGCGGCCTTTTTTGCTTTACGCTAAACCAGCAGGCTCAAGATTACAGGGCAATCTTTGCCTTGAAGTTCAGTGTTCCCAGCTTGTTGATGTTTGCAGCATCATTGTCGAGGTCGTTCAGGATGTTGTCTGTTGCCCAGATTACGGACAGGGTTGTGTTGTCAATCAAACCAGCAATATCCACACCCAACTTCAGGTTCATGTAGTTACCATCAGAGATGATACCGTCCTCGTCAACCTCTTCTTTCGGCTTTTGGTCACCCATGCCGACAAACACTCCGTCATCAATTTCTTCGAAGAATCCCATTGACTTGTAATCCTCATAGGCGGCATTGGCAAAGCGGACACCAGCCTGGGGAGTAATGGTCACTTCTCCAGCCTCGATGGCATACTTGGCGCCAAAGGCGAATGCCATGGGTGTGGCAGCCTCTTCTGGAACACTGTAGCTTACTATTGCCTCCGAATCGCTAAAATCACTTTCACCGGTCTTGGGGATGACTATGTCCGCATAGGCTGCGGCGGTGAGGCCGGGAACAATCTCTCCGGAGTAGAAGGAGGGCATGATGCGGGCAGCGATAGAATCGTACATTTTCCCTTTAGTCAAAGTCTTTCCATCATAAGTAAGATCAAATGTATTGGCAAAAGGAATGTATGCCACAACGCCGACACCGGGGCTCACCTTCTTGGCCATGTTGTCGTCCAGATAGTATACGCCGGCATTCTGATCCATGCCAATCTCTCCCCAGCCGAACAGCAGTCCGAATGCCATATGATGGGAAGAAATATTCGTTGCCTTCAACTTTGCATCCTCATCATTAAGGAAGCCGACTTGACCGGCATACCCCACCTGCGGGCGGATGTAGAAGGTGTCGTTCAGACCCAGCTTGTAGCCGGCGGAAGCTGAGTAACCCAAGATATGGGCAGGGGTTCCGCCTTCCGGCTCACTGGTGACAGCATCATACTCAAACCCACCGATGGGAGTCTTGTCCTTGGGAGCCCTTGAGGGCTGGAAATTCTTTGCGAAGTTGTAGCTTGCGCCGGCCTTGATGCTCAGGTTCTCCACACCCTTGAACTCACCCTCCAGTGCGGCGGCGTAGTTGTCGGTGTACTGATAATCAGCGTCGCCTGGCTTTGAGCGTAGGTCAAGTTCAATCTTGAACATATCGCTGTCATAGCCTGCCACGATACCCTGGCTGTAGCCAGCAGGACCAACATTCCGTACCCACACTGACTGGTCGTCATCAGCGGAGCGGATGGCTGCATCCATCTTCAGCTTTCCGGTCTGTGTGTCGCCGGACTTGATTCCGATGTAGGCGGGTCCGATGTGAATCTTGGCAACGTCCACATAGACTTTCTTGAAGAATGCGGTCAAACTACCACCAGTAGTTTCACCAGCCATTCCCTTTGTAGGTGCAAAAGCCTTATCACCATGGGTCTTGTTCTGCCACTGTGCATAAGTGTCACCATCAACCTTGAGAACCAACTCACCCCAAACGCCATCGCCGGTGGTGCTCTTGCTTCCGTTGTTCAAGAGGTTCAGCTTCAGGTTAACCTCATAGCTGTTCTGGAACCCGGTGGTGCCGGAATCCAGGTCAACACCCCACTGAACCGCTGCGTTTCCGCTGAATTCAGCTACGTTTACGTCTGCCACTGGCTCGTCGGCAAATGCACCGAAGGCCACGGCAATCATAAGGAACACACTTAGTGCTTTTTTCATTACGAAAATCCTCCTAGTTTTTTTTAGAACGGGCCAATCTCATGGGACTACGTGTAGCCTCCATTTGTCCCGTTTCCTTTACACTACCAGAGTACTACGGGTTTTTTGTTTTGTCAAGGAAAAAAGGTTACATTTTGAGAGGGGGTTAGGCTTAAATTATTCTTAAATCTTTTTATTATATAGCTTTATTTTATTATGACATTTTTTGTTATTTTGTTTTAATAATTCTATTCCGTGAGGTTTGAATGTTGTGTAAGATTTTAATATGTATGGACTTATGGATTTTCTGACACAGGGGCTTTCTCTGTCCTCTGAACTTTTTGGGCTAGGTTTGGTGGAGAAAAGAACAATGAGCTTTCATGGCATGCAACCGTCCCATGGCAAGGGAAAGACAGATGCCATGGTTCCCCGAAACTGACCTGACAGGTGGTGTGAGAAACAGCCCTAATTTTTTGTTGCATTGCCAAGCCTTTGAATTGTTTCCAGAGGGAGATTGGTTCCTTCTGCCACTTGCTCAAGGGATAACCCCATAGAAAGAAGCTTCTCCGCTGTTTCCACTGCCTTTTGATGGGCTCCTTGCTCAAGACCTTGCTCAAGACCGGCTTTTAAGCCATGGATGTAGCCTTCCTCCTTGCCCTGTCTTAGCCAGTCAAACTCCCTTTGCCTTATCGCTATGTAATCGGAAAATCCCATTTCTATAGCCTTCAATTCCTCTACCATCTGGTCTAACCTCCTCGTAAGCTTGTCACTGGTTTCTTTTTTCTTCAAATATCCCAAGAACCTTCTGATTTTTGGGTCTTCTACATCCTGATACCTACCTACATTGTAAAATATTTTTTTTGTCTTGTCATCGTAACTGTGCCGATTGTCAGGGTCGATAAAACTTTGTTTGTGATATACCGGGAGATTCAGTCCGAAGGGGTCTTTCATACACAGAAAGATGATGTATGTTTGCGGCAGCTCCGTGTAATCATTGCCTTTCAGAAGATTGTCTAAATCCAACATTCCCTGATAATAGCGAGCTCTCAAAGCCTCTTCCTTGGTGATTACAGTCTGTATTTCAATGTCGAACACCCTCTGTCCTCCAGTTTCCTGAACATAAACGTCTAGTCTAATACCCTTGGAATTTTTTAAGGACTGAAACACCTTTTGCACTGTAGGATATTCGATTTTAGTGATGTTTATTTTAAGAAGCAGCTCCAGAACCTCTTTACAGATTTCTATATTTTGCATTACCCGACTGAAAATAAAATCATCTGCCAGGGTGAGCTTTTTCCACTCCTGTTTCCACACCTTTTTCAATTCTTCCAGGAGATTCTGTGGTACGTCTCGGCTCAATTTAACCTCCAACATTAGTCTTTACTGATATTGTAGGTTTAAACTGCAAAAAAAAGACCTTTTTTGCGGAGGATGGATGAAAAAAGTTGGGTTTTTTATCATCCCACGCTAGCCATCATCACACCCAAAAAAAAGTAAAAATCATTCATTTTAATTCTATTTAATAGGTTAAAATTCGAGTTTTGCAGGGATTGAGGTTGTTGCACTGACCTGCACATGCCATCGTCCCTGACCAAAACGTGAGCGGCGTTAGCTGCGAACAAATCTGGCCTGTGGCCAGTTCTGCATGGAAGTGATTGAATAGGTGGCTCCCGCCACCTGCGAAGCCGTTTGTAAAAAAAATCCAAACTTTTTCCGCAAAAACGCATTTTTTTGACAGATTCACACAATAATATATATGAGACCCAAGCAAAAAAGG
>JAGBFT010000108.1 GCA_017936345.1 Spirochaetaceae bacterium | reverse complement strand
GACGTGAAGGGACGGGAGGCAATCCTGCGCATCCATGCCAAGAACGTGAAGCTGGGCAACGGTGTAGACTTGGCATCCGTCGCCCGCTCCACCTCCGGCTTTGCTGGTGCAGACCTGGCCAACGTGGTGAATGAGGCGGCTCTGCTGGCTGTTCGTGCCGGCCGCAAGGAGGTGCAGATGGAGGACTTCCACGAGGCGGTGGAAAAGGCCATTGCAGGACTGCAAAAGAAGAGTCGTGTCATTAAAGAAAATGAGCGGAAAATTGTTGCCGTTCACGAAACTGGCCACGCATTGGCCGCCGCCTTCACCGAGGGTGCCGATAAGGTGCATAAGATTTCGATTATCCCCCGTGGTATTGCCGCCCTGGGCTACACCCTCCAGATTCCAGAGGAAGACAGATACCTTCGCACGGAGAAGGAACTTTATGGCGAGATTGACGTGCTGCTGGGAGGTCGGGCCGCCGAGCAGGTGTGCTTTGGGCAGGTTTCCACTGGTGCTTCCAACGACCTGCAGCGGGCTACAGATATTGCCCGCAAGATTCTCACGGACTACGGCATGAGCGAGAAATTCAAGAATGTGGTGCTTTCCCAGCGGGGCGGCGGCTACGGCTCCGATTCCCCCCAGCTGGTGCGGGAATACTCCGAGGCCACCCAGCAGTATATTGACCAGGAGCTGGCCCGCATCATGGATGAGCGGTTCACTGGTGTGGTAAATATGCTGACGGAAAAACGTGATGTGCTGGACTATATCGCCGAACGGCTCTTGGAAAAAGAGGTCATCGAGCAGGCTGAGTTTGAGGATATCATCAAGGCCCGCCAGCACCTGGATGAATTGCCAGAACCTGTTCCCGCTACAGAAACCTAAATATAGAATACAAACAAAAAAGCTGTTTCATTGCGAAACAGCTTTTTTGTTTTAGTCAACATTAACAATAAAATCTTATGGTATCAGTATTAAAGAATGTTTTCCACTTAGCACAAATGATAAAGAATTCTGCGGCTATAATGTCTTCAATCTTGTTCAAATCCTTTTGGGGAATATGACCAGCATTTGAAGCAAGGATACAACCTCCGTCTTTTGTAAGCCATAATTTTGTGGCATTGTTGGTGGGTACTCCTTTACTAACATGAACATGGATTGGTTCATTATTTTCATTTGACCAAAAATAAATAGTGTATGCACCAACATGAAACAGGCTAGGCAACAGTTTCTCCTTCTTCTAATGCATATTTGTAGAAAAGATGAGCATGTCGTTCCATCAGTCGTGTGAATTCTGTGATTTCATTTTCGGTGAACCCCTCATTGTAAATCCAATTATAGCTAGGGAGCTCTGCACGGGCAGAACAAAATCCATTTTCAATTGGTCGTTCAAAATGAACTTGAACAACTTGCTCTCCAGACTTTTCTAAGATTTGAGAGTGAGTGATGAGGGTATTATCGGCTAAGGTCATATACTCATACATCATGGATATACCCTAAATCCGATGCATGGCACTAAAAACCTTTTCGTGCATGATGTTGATGGTGACCTTGAGCTGCTCTCCCAACTCGTCAAGTGCGACCCGTAGCTCCTCCATGGGGATGGTGGTGGCGGACAGGTCTACCATCATCATCATCACAAAGTTGCCGGAAAGGATGGTCTGGCTGATGTCTGCAATGTTGATGCTGTGCTGGGCAAGAAAGTTGCTCACCTTGGCGATGATGCCCACCTGGTCTGTTCCTACAACGGTAATGATTGCGTTCATATCACGATGATAATAAAAAAAGCCCCCTTTGGAAAGAGGGCTTGAAGCTTTACCTTGTTTTATTGCTGGCTGATGCTGTAGGTGAGCTGGAGATATTTTCCCCACATGACACTGGTTTTTCCCCACAGTGATTCCTTCAGACTAAAATTCTGACTTTCCACAGGACTTGGGCTTCCATTGTTGATAGAGACTGTTGCACCGTTGGTTGACGGAGCCACTGTTACCGTATCAGTAGGCGAAGTAAATTCAACCTTAACATTGAAATCTTTTTCTTTCAGCTTCTCAGTAGGCTCTGTGCTGTAGTAAGCTTCCTTGTAGATGGTGCCTTCCACAGATTGATTTCCAATAGTGAAACTGTTGTAGATATTAATGGTGGCATTAGCATTGTTGGCAGAAGAATACACATAATGCAGGTTGGTAAATGTAACCGTCACCGGCTTCATTTTTGAGGTCACATTGAAATAATACCACGATGATGTTTCACCAGAACGTTGGATTTGAACGGCATATTGAACTGTTCCTGATTCCTGATAAAATTTTGTGGATGCATAACCTACAGTTTTACCATCGTTGATATACAGACTCATGCCCGCATCGATGGCTTCCTGTGACAAGGAAAACTGAACCTGGGAACCTTCTATACCATAGAAATTATGGGTTACTGAGGTGCCATCGGCACTTCCGCTTGCAGTAACGGTATTGGGTGTACCATTCCTTGAGACAACTGTTACGGTAATCCAACTGGGATCAAATGCGGAGGCAGCGGGTGAATTCCCTTCACCAGCCACAGGCTCATTCACACCAGCCGTCTCGGTGTCTTCTGGTGAGACATCCCCAGTGGGAAAGTCTCCATTGTCCAATTTAACAGATACTTGGTTGCCACGTCTTTCCACCGTAAAAAAATCACTCTTCCCAGAATACAAGACTCCGCTTTTATCAGAGATTCTAACAAAGACGCGGACAACAGTCTCCGGTTCCACCTGCTTAAAGGACAAGACAGTGCTGCCAGAAAAATCCTGCTTAACGGTTTGCAGACGCTCACCCTGTTGATTTTCAATCCAACCCTCCACATGATGGGTCAAGCTGATGGTTGCGTTGACGCTTCGTTGGGAAGCTAGGCGACCAGAATCCTCCGGCACGACCAGAGACACCTCTATGTCACCAGAATTCTCCTGCACCAGAACATTGCTACAACTAGACAGTAAAAAAAGAATCAAGAAAAACGGCAGACTCACATACTTTCCAAAATTAAAACCCATATTTATGCTCCCATTTTGATAATAATACATTGATTATACCACACTGTCACCATTTTGCAAGTGTTTTTTTTCAATTTTGAAGAAATTTCTAGAAAGTATTTGTCTCTTCCATGCTTTTGAGATAATTCGGATGCCCTTAAAAGCTGATGATTTCCTCATGGACGGCGATGGCAAACTGGTCGGTCATGCCGGAGATGAATTCAATGATACATTTCTGAAAGCCTTCTGTCTGTGATAGGTCGAACACTGGTTGGATGGAGTCATATTTCATCAAGGTTCGCTTTTCCAAATCGTAGTCGGTGTACTTTACCAGCCAGTCCTCAAAGGTGGAGCCCAGCAGGGGATACTGCTTGAGGCAGAAGCCCACCTTCTGGCTGGGCACAAAGGGCTGGGTCTGGAGCAGGAGGCGGTAGATGGTGTGGATGACCGCCGTGGCGTAGTGCTGGAATTCCAAAAGCCGCCAGTGCCGGTAGATGTTGGCGTAGTTGAAGGATTTGAGCTTGTTCATAAACTTGAAGTGGGCGGGTGAAAAGACTAGTCCCGCCTCCGGGGAGCTTTGCTGGCACAGGTCCACAATCAGGTCGTTGATGAGGACGGTGGTGTTCACGGTCTTGCCTTTTTTGGTGGCAGGAAAGCCGAAGCACTCGGCGACAATTTCCCGCAGCTGGCGGTAGGCCCCCAT
>JAGBFT010000107.1 GCA_017936345.1 Spirochaetaceae bacterium | reverse complement strand
AGCAAAAATTTTTCGCCAGCCAGAAGCAGAGAGAATCATTGAGCAAAATTCTTTTATCACTTCTTCAAAGGAAGGGAGCTGGCTTGTTTCCGACAGGGGAACAACCTGTGGGTCTCCTAACTGAAATCCCGTTTGGGCATCGTACATCATTGTGTACCTCCTAGCCTCATTGTACTGTATGAAAAAAAATCAATCAAGAAAAAAGACTGGGCAAAAAAGCCCCCACCCACCCGATCGCTTCTGAGGTAGTTTCCGGTTATGAGATAAGTCTCCTAAAATACAAGGGGCTGTTGTGAAACTGCCCCTTGTATAAATTATTTATGACTTGCGTTATTGAGCTACTGGTTCTGTTTTAAAGTCAGTAATTGCTGGCTTTTGATATGGTTTGTTTTCTTCTAATGTGATTACAGCATCATTTTTCTTTTTCAGTATCATAATTACACGAGATTCTTTATGGGTTTCTTCTTTGCTTTTAATAACCATTTCATTTAATAAAGAGTCATCATCCAATAGCGTAAATACATATTCATCTTTATCATGTGGGTCATTAAGCTCTATTTTTTCTGTTAAATTTCTACCCTTTGTACCTTTGATTCTTCCATTTTCATTTATCTTTTTATTTTCTCCATTTATCTCACTTTCTGGGATAGGTGTATATATAGTATAGTTATATTTATTTCTATTAAACATTGAACAAGCTGGATTGCTATTTGGATTATCAAAAAAACCTCCAGCCATTTGAACTTTAGTTATAATTTGATAGTTACCATTATTGTCTTTTGTAATTGTTCCCTCACCAGTTAACTCTACATCATCAGTATCTTTACAGACAACACCTGAATCTTCTCGTTCTGATTTGTACCCTAACTCTTTTGATTTTTTACAATCATTAGTTAATACTGAAATATATGTATCTTTCCAAAAAAACGTAATGTCATACGTTCCAACTAATGTATTTGGATTATTTAAATCAATAGGTTTTATATCTGAAGCTGATGGTTTTATTGCTGCTACATCAGATACAGCAGTACCAGTATTACTACAACCAAATATAAAGATTGACGTAAATGCCAGTAATAAAACAAGAAATCTTCTCATTCTAGAATTTCCTCCGCAAATGTTTTAATTTTATGCCAGATGAGATTAACATATACACACATATGCAGCAAGGGGATTTTTAGAATATCTAACAAATAAAATTATCAGCAGGCATGCAATTGGAGAAGGTTTTACCTATCTTCCCATTCCTCCCACCTCATGCCACACTTTTCCAAATCCACCCGGCCTTGTTGGTTGAAAGCTACTCCCTCGGCCTCCAACAGCTGGCGTTGGGCTGTGCTGCCACCAAAGGCAAAGGCAGAAGAAACCTCACCCTTGCTGTTTACCACTCGGTGGCAGGGAAGGGTGCTGGGGTCTGGGTTTTTGTGGAGGATGTTGCCCACGGCTCTGGCCAGACGGGGATTGCCCAGGTGGTGGGCAATTTGTCCGTAGGTTGCAATTCTTCCTGGAGGGATGGTTTTGAGCAGGTCATACACCGATTGGGCTAGTGGTTCTTTTCCCATAAGGAAGCTCCCTTGTCTAGATGGTTTTTCATCACTTTGCTTGTCCCCCTGTTGCTGTTGACTTGCACCTTTCCCTTACTGGCTTGCCACTGTAACCAAGTCCAGGTATTCCTGCCGCTGCTCCTGGATTGTTTGCAAGATTTCCTCCCGGTACTTGGCTCGGTTAACCTGTTCCTCCAGTTTTAGCCCGGTAAAATCCGTGAGCACCCCAATTCCAGTCCCTGCAATAAAGCCGATTACGTTTCCAACCCCTGGGGCAATGCTCCCTATGGCAGTTCCAACAAGGCTTTTTTTCAAAACCTTTTCTCCAGTTTCAGTAATAACCTTTTTT
>JAGBFT010000106.1 GCA_017936345.1 Spirochaetaceae bacterium | reverse complement strand
TGGCATAGCGGAACTCGGCGGCGGCCCAAGTGGAGCCTTCGGGAATGTCGCCCCGCAGTGCCAGGACATTTTCTATGCCAGCCGCCTTGATTTTTTCCAGCTGCTTCTGGATGGTAGCGCGACTGGAGGACACGCAGGTAAAGTGGGCCAGAGCCGGCACCTGAAAGCCCGTCTGGATGTCGTCGGCAATAGCCACCGTATAGGTACTGGTTCCGCCGCCAGCGCCGTAGGTGACGCTCATAAAGTCGGGATGCAGGGCGGCAATGTCCCGCACGTTCTCCAACAGGGGCTCGTAGGCCGCATCGGTCTTGGGCGGAAAGACCTCGAAGGACAGGGTGGGCCGCCCGGATTTTAGCAAATCGATGATTTTCATGGAAAGATAGTAATCTTTTTTTCACCTTAGTGCAATGAAAAAAAAAATATGTTACACTTTTTCCATGAAAAGATTTATAGCTTTTTTTGGGGTGCTTTCAGCCTTAACTATATCGATTTTTTCCTTAGGTCAAAAAGAATCTCCTTCCAAAACGGGGGATATCATGGAAAAAAGTGAAAGCAATTCTCAGGTAAATCAGGGTCTAGTTCCTGCTCGAATCCTTTCCCTTGTTCCTTCCACCACAGAAATAATCTTTGCCTTGGAAGCCCAAGATTCCTTGGTGGCTCGTACCGACTTCTGTAACTGGCCTCCAGAAACAAAAAACACTCCTTCTGTTGGCGGCTTTGATGGAAAAACTATCAGTCTGGAAAGGATTGTAGCCTACAAGCCCGACCTGGTGTGTCTTGCCGATGTAATGCACAATCACCTTATTCAGCCCCTGGAAAATTTAGGCATTCAAGTCTTTATGTCCGACTCCCAAACTATGGAAGATATTTATCAAGAGATTTTTGCCCTTGGCTCAGTTCTTGGAAGACAAAAAGAAGCACAGGCCCTTTGTGACCTCATTCAAGCCCAGCTAGAAGAAGCAAAGAATCTTGTAGCAAGCAAAACAACAGGAGGGCAATCCGCACCTCAAAAAGTTTACTGGGAAGTGGCAACCTCTCCCTATTTTAGCCCCGGAAAAGATAGCTTTTTAACAGACTTGCTGGCAGTTCTTGGTTTACAGAATATCTTTTATGACCTGCCGCAATCCTATCCACAGGTGAGTGAGGAAGGAATTATTGCCCGCCAGCCGGACCTTATCTTTTTTCCTGATTACAACAGCTTAGGTTTGGAGGCTGCCCAGGCTATTGCCCGCCGCCCTGGTTGGCAAAACCTTCCTGCTGTCCGTGACGGAAGAATTTATCCAGTGGACAGCGATCTGTTCTCCCGCCCCGGTCCCCGTCTTGGTCAAATGGCACTGGATTTAGCAAAACTTATTGTCAGCCAGAAATTGGTTCTCGCAGAAGAAGGCTTGTTGTCTCAGGAGGAATTGGTTCTAAAGCCAGCAAGTTTTTCGTCTAAGTCGCAGCCTTGTCTGTGGACGACAAACTTATCAACCAGGGGGGAACCTCATCTCGGGGCGGGACTGTGAAAAACCTAGCGGCTTTTGGACTAGCCATAGCGATGTTGGTAGCCGCCCTCATCTGTGGAGTTAGCCTTGGAACGGAAAACTTCAGCTTCCAAGAAGTGGTGGCTGCCATCTTTACTAGCCAAGCCGAAGAAGAGCTTTCCATATCTTCAACCATTATCCGAGAAATTCGTCTGCCACGAGTTTTACTGGCAGCCCTTTGCGGAGGGCTGTTGGCAGCGGCGGGGGCGGTGTTTCAAGGTTTTTTCCGTAATCCCCTGGCAGATTCTGGCATTATGGGAATATCATCTGGAGCTGCCTTTGGAGCAGTTTCCTCTGCCATGTTACCTGCAGGCATTGCGGCTTTGCCAATTTTTGCCTCTATCAATTACCTTTTCAGTGACTTTGCCACCCCAATTTTTGCCTTTGCAGGAGCCTTCCTGGTGGCTATCACTGTTTTTGCCTCATCCCACCTTCAAGGAAGGTACAGTAGCACCACAGTGATTATTTTAACAGGAACAGCCGCATCCGCCTTTTTTTCTGCCCTTACCTCGCTTTTAGTTTTGATGAAGGACAAGGAATTGTACAAGATGTTCGTATGGACCTTAGGAAGTTTTAACGGCAAGGGCTGGAACGAGCTTCAGTTCATCCTCCCCATGACCATAATTTCTGTGGTACTTTTGTGGTTTTGCCCCAAACCACTTGATTTGCTGGCAGGAGGAGAAGCTTCTGCACAATCCCTGGGCTTAAATCTAGCTGCCACAAAGGTGCTTGTATTGGGAACAGGTTCTTTAGCAGCTGCCACCGCCGTCTGTGCTGGGGGAACCATTGGCTTTGTGGGCTTGATTGTCCCCCACCTTTTACGGCGACTATACAGTCCCCGCCACAGTCTTTTAATTCCTGCCAGCATCCTATGGGGTGGAGTTTTTCTAGTTGTGGCAGACCTTATTTCCCGCACAGCCATTGCTCCTGCTGAAATTCCAGTGGGACTTGTTACATCCTTGGCGGGGGCTCCATTTTTTGTGTTCTTACTTTTAGCAGGAGGGGAAAAAAACTATGAAGTGTAAAAAATCACCTGCCAAGAACCCCGCCCTGCCCCGCACCAGAACCAGTACTACAGAAAACCACGCTGCCAAAGCTGCTGCCCAAACTCTTACTCTGCCATTGCTGGAAACTCTGGAGCTTTCCGCCTTTTACGGAAAACGCCAAATATTGGACTCTGTGAGCTTTAGCCTTAAAGCTGGAGACTTTGTTTGTCTAAGTGGACCCAATGGTTGCGGAAAGTCCACCCTTATGACCCTGTTGGCAGGTCTTGGACGGAATAATTTACAGACAAGGGGAAGGATTTTGGCAGAAGGACGGGCTCTGAGCCTGTTTAAAAGCAAGGAAAGAGCCCGCTTCCTTTCCTATATGGAACAAAGCGAATCAAGCCTTTGGAACTTTACGGTTTTTGACATCATTTTAAGTGGCCGCTACTGCCACACGGGTTTTACAGCACTTTATTCACAAGAGGACAAGGCTATCGCTCATCAGGTGGCAGAACAACTTTTCCTCACACCCCTACTGCAACGCCCCTGCCACAGTCTTTCCGGCGGCGAATTCCAGCGCCTAAGGATTGCCCGCTCCCTGTGCCAAAGGCCAAGGGTGCTGCTACTGGATGAGCCTGCCGCCAACCTTGACTTGGGACTTCGCCACGACCTCCTGCAAATCACCAAGGAAACTGCACGCAACCAAGGAGCAGCTGTTCTTATGTCCATTCACGACATAAACCTAGCCGCAGCCTTTGCCGACACCCTGGCACTGCTGCGACCACTCCATTCCCCAGCCCACAGGATTGAAGCCATTCCTGAAAGTTCTTTCCCTCAGCTCATTCTGGGCAGCCCGGAGGAAATCATGACAGTAGAAAACCTCCAGCGCACCTATGGCCGCAACTTCCGAGTGTTCACACATCCCATCCACGGTGGAGCGGCGGTATGGGTGGAATGAGACGGAGTGGCATTCTATCTAAGTTTGCTTAAGTTTACTCAGCCCTTCCCCCTCCCGTGTCATCTGCTTAAAAAATGCCACTATAAAAGGAAAACTCAACAGGGCTGTAAAAAAATCTGCTACAGGCTGCAGCACCTCCACCCCTGCAAGACCAAAAAGTTTTGGCAGTATAAACACCAGAGGAAAGAAGAACAGTCCTTGGCGGCAACTGGACAGAAGGGTTGCACGGGCGGCATGACCTGTGGACTGGAAGAGCATATTTCCACTTACCACCAGAGGAACAAGGGGCATAAGAAGTGACTGATAACGAATGGCAGCGGCACCAACCTCAATTACCTCTGAATCTTTACGAAAAAGTCCTACAATCTCTGGTGCCCAGATAAAAAGCACAAGTCCCATGACAGTTAGAATTACAAAACCAACACTTAAAATAAACAGGTAGGCCTTTTTCACCCTGTCGTAGCGGCGGGCACCGTAACAAAAGCCGGCCACTGGCTGGAATCCCTGACCCAAACCCACCATAATTGCCAGCACGAACATAAAAATGCGGCCCGTAATGGACATTCCCGCAACGGCAGCATCTCCATAAACTCCTGCCTGAACATTCAGCGCCACAGTGGACAGGGCCGCAAGCCCCTGCCGGGAAAGAGATGGCAAGCCAATCTTGAGAATGTGCGGAAACCAGTGGCCAAACTGGGGAAGAAACAGGGAAAACCGCAGCTGGGCGGTGCTTTTCCCCCGCAAGAACATCAGCAGCAGAAGAAGAAAGCTTACACATTGGCTGGTAAGGGTAGCAATGGCAGCTCCCGTAATTCCCATCTTTAGACCAAAGATAAAGATGGGGTCCAAGATAATGTTCAGTAGACCACCAATAGTAAGTCCTACCATAGAAAGGGCCGCCCGCCCCTGGGAACGCAGCAAGTTGTTCAGCACAAAGGAGCTGCACATCACTGGTGCACCCAGCAGTATGTAATGTCCATAAGCCTCAGCATAGGGAAGAATAGTGGGAGTAGCTCCTAAAACCGACATAAGCGTATCGCTAAAAATTAGTCCACCCAAGGCAATCAGTGAACCACCCGCCAAGGCAGAAAAAAATGCCACAGAAGCGATACAATGCGCATCCTCAATTTTTCCAGCACCAAGGTTTCTGGAAACAAGGCTGCCTGCACCCATTCCCAACATAAAGCCCACCGCTTGAATTATTGCCATGAGAGAAAAGACAATGCCCACCGCACCACTTGCACTGGTTCCCAGCTGGGAAACAAAGAAGGTGTCCGCCATGTTATAGATGGAAGTCACCAGCATGGAGATGACGGTGGGAATAGCCAGCCTTGTAATTAGGCCTGGAATGGGGGCTTCCAATATGGCGGAAAATCGGCTCTCGTTGGAATGTGACGGAGAATCACTCATACGTAAAATTTGTCGAATTTTTTCCCTTTATTCAAGAGCAAAAAATTAGTATAGTATATCCATGGGTTTTGATATTTTTCTTGCAATTATAGCAGCTATTTGTCTCTTGCTAGGTACACTTGGTTGTATTTTACCTGTGCTTCCAGGAGCTGTATTGGCTTGGGTAGGTCTCTTGGCAGCCTATTTTTCGTACTATTGTACTATTCCAACCTCATTGCTTATAGCCACTGGTATTACTACCGCAGTGATTTCTGTTTTGGACAACATCATTCCAATTTATCTCACAAAAAAAACTGGGGGTTCCAAGGCAGGCACTTGGGGTGCAACCATTGGTCTCATTGTGGGAGTTTTTGTAGGACCATGGGGAATTATTCTCGGTCCCTTTGTAGGAGCCTTGGTAGGAGAACTTATTCACGACAATCGAAATACTGGTCGTGCCCTAAAGTCAGCAGGAGGAGCCTTTTTAGGATTTTTACTGGGAACCGGACTTAAATTGATACTTTGTGGATTTTTAATTTGGATTTATATCGAAAGCTTTAGACTGGAACCAGCCTTTGCCTTCTTTGGATAATACCGAAACCATAAATCCTTTTAGGCCATATACCTAGAATACTACACCATCAGCATGGAACGGAAGATGGCACAACGATGAACCAAGCGATGGAACGACAGATTCATTGCACTCTTGCTCTCAGTCCAGGCACACCGGCTTTATAGGCGGCTCCACCCTTGAACATTTGGGCAGCAGAAATCTTATCTTCGAATTTATTGGTATATCTATCATTGCGGACATAGAGCCAGAACAAGGGTGTGTCAAACGGCTCATTTGGAAGCAAATCAGAATCCTGAAGGCCATCACCTTCCCAGTTCTCCGCCAAGAGGCTGCCACGCCCCTTGCCCACTGTGTTCAGCAATTCCACGCAAAAATCCACCACCTCATCATTTGTGTCGGTGAATTTTGACTCAAAATCATCCAGTCCAGAAAATTTGCCTTCTGAAATGGCTTGTATTGTGTCGCTCAAACTGTCACCGCAGTGAATCTGGTGCAGTATGGAATCCAAGCCCGCCGCAAGGCTGGAGGGAGTCAATGCCTTGTCCTTGCTTGCCAGATGGCTAAGATACATGACGGCCAGCCACCCAGTCTGATACTTGGAATTATGCTTGTCAGCCGTCAAGGGATAGAGCTGGAGGAATTCCTCCTTCATGTACTTGTCCTCCATCTGTTTCAGCAGATATCTTTTTTCGGCTATTTTCCACACAAACCGAGCGCTGCCGCACACTGCCTCGGCAGTTCCCTCCCTGAACCATTCAGGGAAAGAAGCCGTCTTCCCCAAAGTGCTGTCCCTGCCTGTGTATCCACAAGTCAAAGACTCGCACATCATGGCATGCATCATCTCGTGGACCACAGCCGACTCCAATTCCTCTCTGGAGCAGGAAGTCAATCTGAAATTCGATTCGTCAATTTTTTCCCAGGAAAACTGGGAGTAGCCAACCGTCAGTCCGTACACGCCGCTTACGGGCTTGTCCGGAGTGGTGTGGGGAATGTCGGAATAGAAGGATGCCACCGCAGAATCTTCCACTGTATTCATGGCGAGTCCCACACCAATTTCTCTCCCCTCCAAGTAACCGAAGGTTTTGGGGAACTTTGCAAGCAGAGCTTTTACTGACTGGGGAACAACCTCATCCCTCAGAATCTGGACCAGATGGGTGGCATAAGCCTTGTTGTCCTGCCACTGCAAGATGGGGGATTCAGTGATTTCCTGGTTTTTATAGTATTGATAGTCGCTCCAGTCCACCTCTACTGGCGGAGAGGGCTTCTCGGTTGAAGGCTTAATTTCGGGGGAATCGGCAGAGGAATCCCCCTGCTCTGGGAGGGTGGCATTTACAGAGGAATCCTCCTGCACCGGAAGGGTGGCATCCACAAACTGGGTACAGGCAAAAAGAATGATACTAGCAACAGTCAATCCTAAAACAAACAACACTCTGAGGGATGCTCTCATCTGCCATAATCTCCTGGAATCAAAATTCAATTATTTGGTTCACAATGACCCTATCATATCAACGGGTAGTTAAAAAATCAAGTATTTAGATAATAATTTATCCATTGTTTTACCCTATATCTGTTATAGAATTCCATATTGTGTTATACTGCCATCCATGAATGAATTGCAGCAAAACCAACAGGATGGGCTCCAGACCGCAGAACCGGAAGGGTGGCAGCCCAGCGGTCCCTCCATCGGACCCAAGACGGCGGTGGTAGCCATTGTGGGGCGGCCCTCGGC
>JAGBFT010000105.1 GCA_017936345.1 Spirochaetaceae bacterium | reverse complement strand
TGGGAGTTCAGGGCGGTGGCAAACCATTGCCTGGTCAAGTCAAGGCCCGTGGTGGTGGGGACAAAGATTTTCGGAGGGATTATGGCAGCCTCGGTGTAGTAGGCCGAAAGGAATTCGCCCAGCAGCTCCTCGGTCTCGTTGAGGCTGACGGTGCGGTAGTTGTCCCTGCCTAAAAGCTTGCCCTGCCGCATTTTGAGCACGGTGAAGCTGGCCAGTTCCCCCTCGCTGAAATAGGCGATGTAGTCCCGGTCCTCCGGGTCAAAGTCCTCCACCACGTTCTGGCTGCGGAGCACCCGCAGGGCGGCGATGCCATCCCGCAGTCGGGCTGCCTTCTCGAACTTCAACTCCTTGGCCGCCTGCTTCATTTCAGCCGTGAGACGGGCTTCTGTGTCGGGGCCTTTTCCCTCAAGAATCCTTTCTATCTCACCGATATACTCCCTATAGGTGTGTTCTGATTCCCGATCGCAACAAGGTGCTCCACATCTTCCAATATGATAGTACATACAGGGAGATTCACGTTTACGCAGGATTTTGCAACGTCTCAGGGGATAGAGCCGGTGGAGGGTTTCGATGAAGGTGTCTAGGGCCCCCACATCGGGAAATGGTCCAAAATACTTGGAGCCATCTTGAAGAATACGCCGTGTTTTAAAGAGCCTTGGAAAGGGCTCGTTGGTAATCCGCAGCACCGGATAGGATTTCCCGTCCTTCAGGTTGATGTTGTAGCGGGGATTGTGTTCCTTTATCATGTTGTTTTCCAGGATAAAGGCCTCGTATTCGTTGGCTGTGGTGATGTATTCGATGGAAGCTGCCCGGGACACAAGAATCTGTGTTTTAATGTCCTTGCGGCCTGAAAAATAGGAGGAAAGGCGGTTCTTCAAGTTCTTTGCCTTTCCCACATAAATTACGGTGCCTGCCTCGTCTTTCCAGAAGTAGACACCACTTGTAGAAGGAGCTTTGTGAGCTGTGTCCTGGAGTTGTTGTCGTCGTTCTCTTGTATCTGTTTTCATGTCTTTAAAATCTGATAGAAAACTCATACCCTGTTTTGCCCTTTTTTGTCTACTGGTGTTTTCTGTACAACCAGCCTTTTCAATAGAAAAAACTATTACTTTGGGAGGAAAGGGAGGCTGGAGCCATATTTATCGTATGGAAGGTATTACCTCTGGTCCTGGCCGATACGGAGAAGAGTCCTTGGAATTAGCTACAGCCTCTCGTACTGTTTCCCCTGACACAGAAATGCTTTTTTCCTTTGAGGGAGACACTCTGGTAGATGAGGCGGGAAGCTTTCGGGTATCCAGCTCTGGTTTACGTTTGGTGCCAGATGCTGCAATGGGTAAGCAGTCAGGCCTTTCTTTGGGCGATGACACTGGTTTTGCGGTGATTGGAAGTCCGGGTTCGATTTTTTCTACCCTAAATTGGAGTGGCTCCTTTTCCATCGAATTCTGGCTCTGTCCTTCTGTGGTAGACAATGGAGAATCAATCCTTTCCTGGAAGTCTAGTCGTATTGTAGATGAATATCCTCTCTATCAAATTCTGGAGGCATCATTTGTAAAGAATCATCTCCAATGGAATTTTACCAATCTCTTTGCCGGCTACGCAGAAAATGGCGGGGAAATTACCTTGTCTGGTTCAAAGACCGTTATTCCTGGAAAATGGTCTCATCACATTCTTTCTTACAATGCGGAGACAGGACTTTTGGAGTATCGAGTAAATGGGCTTGTTGAAGACTTGAAATTTATCACTGTTACTGGACAAGAACGAGGTGAAATATATCCCCTGATGTTGGGCAATTCTGCTGTCTTTGAAATTTGTCCTTCTTATGCAGGAAAAATTGATGATTTTAGAGTTTTACGTAGTGCAATTACTGACACAGAAGAGTTCTTTTATCAAAATCAAGAAAACTATCAGACAGGTTGGACAGCAGTGCGTTATACTGTTGAGGGTGGCAGTTTTGTCAGCGAGCCCTTGGAGGTTCTACCAGGTAGCCAGCTGACACATCTTGAGGCCAACACAATTGTCCCTGAAGAAACTGCTGTAGAATTCTTTGTACGAGCTGGAGATAATTTCTATAGTTGGAATCAAGCAAGTCCAGCTTGGATACCTGCTCCTGCGGGAAAGCCCATTGAAGGGGTGAAGGGGCGATATTTTCAAGTAATGGTCAGGATGTATCCAGATGGAGCAGGCACTGTCAGTCCTTCTGTCACCTCCATTGACCTTCATTACGAGGAGCAAGAACCTCCCCTGCCACCTTTCTATGTAAAGGCCACTGCCGGCAATGGGTATGTGGATTTGTCTTGGTCACATACTATTGATAAATCCACAAGCTACTACGTGTACTATGGAGAAAAACCGGGTGAATATCTGGGGCGTACTGCCTTGGAAGGTTCATCTCCTGTAAAAGCTGGTGTTGAGAATTCTATGCGGTTAACAGGACTAAAGAATGGTCGGATTTATTATTTTGCAATAGCTTCAGAGCACAATGGGCAAATTGGTCCCTTATCTCAAGAGGTTTATGCCCGTCCAACTGTACAGTCTTATTAAAGAGAGGAATGCCTATGACAGCCGGATTTTTGTCAAATAAAAAAAATACGATTTATAGAGCAAGGTCTGCTGTACTGTCAAGAGACTTTGAACTAGCTGCTCGGCTTTTTAAGCGAATGTTAAAGGAAAATCCTGACAATGTGGAATTGATGCATGAACTGGCAACAACCTACATTCGTAGTGGAGAAGATACAAAGGCCCTCGAAATTTGTGAGCAAATTCTTAAAAATGACAGTAATGATTATAATGCCTTGCTAAACCTTGGCGGAATTTATCGTCGCTTGGGTCGTTATGATGAGTCTGTGTCTGTTTTGGAGCGAGCACGTTTCCTGAATGAAGACGACATTCAAGCCTTCTATACCTTGGGATTTACTCTTAAACAAATGGGGAATTTTGATGAGGCACTTCACTGTTTTAACCACGTGATAGAGCATAATCCCTCTGATATTTTGGCATACAACCATTTGGGTAGTATTTATTCACTTAGGGGCGATAGTAAAAATGCCATAGCATCCTATCAACGGGGTTTGCAGCTTGATGCCAACCATCCAATCCTGCACTATAACCTTGCCCTGGAATACGAAAAGATTGGTCATTATGACGAGGTTCAAAAGGAATATGAGGCAGCCCTTAGAGCCAAGCCGGGCTGGAGTGAGGCAATTAACGGATATGCCAGCTTTTTGATGAGCCTGAATCGTAATAAGGAAGCCCACGAAATTCTTTCCCAAGGAATAGAAGTCGCCCCTAAAAATATCCACTTGCAACGGGCAATGGGAGTTGTTCAGTTGAGGCGTGGAGAGTACAGTGATTCTGTGCAGCGGTTCAAGGCTGTTCTGGAGCAGGATGAAGATGATATTCATGCTCTTATGGGCTTGGCCGATGTGTATGGCTGTGAGGGGCGGGCGGCAGAGGCTGAACGTTTGTTGCAAAAGGTTGATGCAGTTCCCAGAAAAAACAGGGAGGCTCAGCTACAGTATGCGCGTAGCTTGTTGAATGCCAATAAGTTTGAAAAAGCTGGGGAGCTTATCAATGACTTGTTGAATGAATATAGTTTTGATTTGGCCACTGTTCATCTGGTGGCAGAATACTATGCTTGCTGCAATGACCTGGAGCTTTTGAACAAGGCCTTGGATAAAATCAATGAGATAGATGGCTCATACTACCTTCATTATCTTGATATTGCTCAAAGATTCCGTCAAATCGGTAAATTTGAAACAGCACAAAATTACCTTATAGAATACTTGAAGCATATGCCAAATGATTCTGTTGCCTTGACTGCACTGGCTTTTTGTTATGAAAGGTGCAAGCAATTTGGAGATGCCCTGGTGTTCTATCAACAGGCATTGCATAGGGATCATCATAATTCTAGCCTGCAAAATACTGTGGAGCGACTTTCCCGTTATTCCGAATTGTCTCGTCAAGATGTCAAAAAAGAGAACGTCTGTGTTGCTCCTGCCATGGTGATTCCTCCCTTGCGAGACTTGTATGATGACAAGTCCCACGAGTTTCCTGTTCCAACAGAACAGCCCTTGGTAATGGAGGTTGATGCTGCCATAGACGAGGAGCATTATCGAGAACCGGAAACTACCCAGATTGTAATGGAATTGGATTATTCTACCCGGCAAAAGCCCAGAACCATGGAGCATTACGACCCATTGGTAGTTCATGCTGCAGAACCTGAAAACAAACGGAACGGAACTTCCGCCGGGCTTGAGGCTCTTACCAATGATGATGGTCCAGTCGATTACAATCCCTTGATGTCCTACAACCAACCCTTGAATTTTCAAGATGAAGAGGGGCTTATTTTTAACAATTCTGAACAGAATGATTTTGAGCGTTATCTGAGGGAGGATATTCCAAAGGCAATTCCTGAGGAAAATTGGAGGGAACCAGTCTTTCAAAGACCGGAAGAGCCACCTTACAGAGAAATTCCTCCCATTCCACAGGAGAGCAAGCCCCGTCCTGAGGATGTTGCCCTGCCATGGGACTTTGATGGTGACGCTTCTGACTTGGAGAAAGCCAAAAGGTTTGAGCCCATTGATGAGGAAGATGTTGAGATGGTTACTCCTCTTGAAGAGCCGATTGAGGAGTTGAAGCCCATCGAGGAGGATATTGAGTTCGAAGGGAAACAGTTGCTTAGTGCCGAGGAATATGACAGCTATTTAAATGCTGATATAAACAAAAACAATGTAAACCGAGGACTTCGGATGGTAGAAGAAATTCTGCCTCAGAAAGAGGCTTCTATTGAGATTTCTCAAGAGATAAATCGTCTGATGAAAAAAAAGGCATCTCCCGTAAAGAATGACGAGCTCCTTGCCCTGTTCCAAGAGATGAAAAGACTCTGTGACTATCTTCCAAATGTTAAGCGGGATGGTTTTAATGCTGGTCTAAAGCGAATACAGATGGATTACGTGATTAGCCGCCTGTCTGGAAAACCTGGTTTGCTGGCACTGGCAGAAGCTATCAGAGAAAAGGGGCTGGTGCAAATTCCCGACGAGAAGTACGACATCGTGGAGCGGTTCGATGAGCCGGCTGTTTCTGCCCGTGTTATTGGTTTGATGCGCCCCTTGGTGCAGCAGCTGCCGGACAAGAATGACGCCCTGTCTTTGGATGGTTCCCTGCGGAATTTGTTGGAGCGGCTGGCAGTGCTGTAGGTTCGTGGACATCCCGTTATATGAAGAAGCAAGGCCCGAAGGTGCGTCCTTCGGGCCTTTTCTTTTAGAGGTGGATGATGCGGGCGCTGGTAAGCACCTGGTTGCCCTCAGGAGTGATGAGGATGTCGTTCTCCAGTCGGCAGCCGCCGATGCTTGGGTCGTAGAGGCCCGGCTCCAGTGTCACCACCATGCCGGGCTGGAAGCAGGC
>JAGBFT010000104.1 GCA_017936345.1 Spirochaetaceae bacterium | reverse complement strand
GCCTTGGCAGGATCCTTTGTTCCCACAGGAATGATAATGTCTTCTGTGGAACCAGCCGTGTTCAGCACCATCTCGCCATTCAGCTCCTCTGCCATCCAGCCCTGGACCCGCATTCCGTTGGCAGGGTTTACCAGGGTTCCCTCGCTGTCCAGGCCAAAGGCACCGGCACGGGTATAGAAGGACTCCTCGCCGTTCTTCAGGATGAAGAAGCCATTTCCCTGAATAGCCACGTCGGTATTGACACCGGTGGACTGGAGATTTCCTTGGGTGAAGATGGTGTCGATGCTGGCGGTCATCACGCCGAGACCGACTTCCTTGGGATTTACACCGCCAACCTCTGTGGTGGGGCGGGCAGCTCCAGAAAGCTGCTGGGAAATCATGTCCTGAAAGTTCACGCGTCCCCGCTTGAATCCCGTTGTATTTACGTTGGCCACGTTGTTGCCAATTACATCCAGACGTGTCTGGTGGTTCTGCATACCGGATACACCGGAGTAAAGTGATCTCATCATAAAGCTACCCTCTTAGTTGCCGTATACGGCGTTAATCTCGTCCATTGAATATAACATTCCGTTAACCTTAACTTGAGGATTGATTCCTCTGGTAACGGCCTCCACTACACCACTGATGGAGGTGTCGCCAGAAGCCACCTCCACGTTCTTGCCCAGAAGACTGACGGCCTCGCCGGAATTCAGCATGTTTGCCAGCTTGGTGAACTCCGTACTCATGTTGGTCATCTGCTCCAAGGAGGAGAACTGTGCCATCTGAGCGATGAACTCTGTATTTTCCATGGGGCTGGTAGGATCCTGATTCTGCAATTGAGTAATCAACAACTTAAGGAAGTCGTCCTTGCCCAACTCCTGGCTTGCCTGACGGCCATTGACAGCCAGACTCTTGTTAAAGCTATCAACTGCCAAGGTGGTCTGTGCCTTCTCCGCAGCGCTCATCATTGTATTTATTTCCATAAAATCCAGCTCCTATACTTTTACTAAAACTGCTATGCCATTATATTAACGGCAGTTTGTGATGAATCTGAATATTTTTTTTGAAGGTTTTCTCCCTCAGCACCAGATTCCAAGCTATCTTCTGCCATCATTTCCCCATAAAGGGTATTTGCAAAGGCCACAAAGCTCTGGTTTTGGCCTTGCTGACCGTTTTGTTGCTGCTGACCATTACCAGACCAAGACAAGTCAAAGGAACCGGTGTCGAATCCACTGTCGGCAAAGGCCTGTTTTATGGAAGAGATTGAATCCTTTAATGCCATATAGGCTTCTTCCGAGGCAACTCTAATTTGGGCGGAAACCATCCTGTCGTTAAGCTCAAGGCTTATCTTGACATTTCCCAATTCCTCTGGATGAAGAATCAAGTTGATGGTACCCATGTTTCCGTCCCGTAAAATGATGGAGCCAGTACGGACAATTTCTGCAGCATTATTCTGCAGCTGGTTGGCCAACAGTGGTCCAAAGCCTGACTCTTTACCGCCAGAAGGACTAGCAGAAACCTTGGCACCAACTTCCCCTCCATTAGTCAGCTGCATGGTAATATCAGCACTGCCCTCACCTGAGTTTACAGTGGCAACAAAGTTTCCGTCCTTAAGGGAGGCTTCTGTAACACCATTTTCCGCAGCAGTACGCAAATCTTGCACTTGAATCTTTTGGTCTAAAGATGTACCCGTTTCCAGCTTTAAAGTCTTGACCTCCCCTTGAATCTCTGCAGCACCTTCTGCCAAGGCCAGGTTTCCAGAAACTCCATCTGTTTGCTGAGAGCCCTGAAGAATTTGGGCAATGGTATAGTCCACATCTTCCGCAGACAGCTTCTTAGTCTTTGTCTCGTTTTTTTTCAGGTGGGACTCCTGCATTTCAGTGGCCTGTGCCAAGGACTCAGCTAAAACCAAGGCTCCCTCTTCTGGAACTTCTGCCAAGGGACTGTCTTTCTTTTCAGAAACTTCATCAGAAACAAGTTTCTCAAGAACGCTATCCTTTGAAAGGCTTTCTGGGTTAAACTCCTCTGCCACCTTAAATTCCCCGGACATTTGTGCATCTGAAACAAGAACTTCTTCTTCTACTACAAGGGCTAGCTCCAGGTTTTTCCTGGAAGCCCCGTCTTTAGCCAATTCCGGCCTTTGAGGATTCTTATCAGCTTCCTGAATGGAACTTGCTCCGTCCTCTTGGGCAACCTTCTCGACTTCCTTTACAGGAGCCTGCTCCTGTGGTTTTTCTGATTGTTCAGGTTGCTCTACCTTTTCTGACTTTTCAGAACGAGCCCGCTCCAAGGCCCTCTCGAAGGAAGAAGGGTGAGAACTTTTTTGCTCCAATCGCTGAGAGTTGTTAGAGTTGTGGACACCTTCCCTCACCCCAAGTTCCAGTGTCATATTTGGTGCCAACATTGGCATACCTCCAAAATCTTGTGCTGCTTACGGAGAGCAGACTGTCCTTGAATAATTCTTCAAGAACACTTCACTAGACTATCGACCTTTGAGGAAGGGATGTTAAGTTTTTTTTAAAGGTTTGATAAAACATCCACTTCCTCTTGCATCACAGCCCAAGATGCATGGTTCAGCATGGATGGCTGGAATTTACTGTAAACTTCAAATAAAGCCGGAACTTGCATGGGGCTGCCCTTACTTTTGGGACAGCCCCTTTTTTGTATCTTGACAAAAATCCCTCTCTCCCCTATCCTACACCAATGGGAAAAATAAAAAAGCGGGCACTGTTTCTTGTGTCTGTTACTTTTCTATGCGCTCTATTCTTTGGTGTTTTGCTAGGTCTCTTGCTGGCACAAACAGTCAACACTGTCAATACAGAAAATTTTACAGAATTCACTACAGCCCTGCCCACTCGATTGTTAGACATAAATGGAGAGGTTATCACTCAATTTGCATCCGATGAAAATCGGGAAATCATTAGTCTTGTAGACTTGCCCCAGCACATGATAGATGCACTGATTACTCGTGAAGACAGGGTTTTCTATGAGCATAATGGATTCAGGCTAAAGGCAATCATACGGGCCTTGGTAGGTGTAGTTACCGGACAATCCCTTGGCGGGGGAAGCACACTTACCCAGCAGATTGCGGGAACTCTTTATTGTGACCGTACAGAAAAATCCATTACACGCAAGCTAAAGGAACTGTGGTGGGCAATCCAAATGGAACGCCGCTGGTCAAAGGACGAAATACTCGAGCTATATTTGAACAAAATTTATTTTGGTGGTGGAACCTACGGTGTAAATGCAGCCTCAAAATACTATTTTGGCCATGATGCCACTGAAATCACCCCCGCAGAGGCAGCAATCCTTGTAGTCCAGCTATCCAATCCTGCCCATTACAATCCCTTTGATTATCCCAACAGGGCCATGGCCCGCCAGCAGGCTGTTTTGGAGGAAATGGTCAATGCAGAATACCTGACTCCAGATGAGGCTGCCCAGTCCTACGATGACTTTTGGGTAAATTTTGACTACACAAGAATTAATTCTCCTGCCTATGATATGCGAGATGACAAGGCTCCCTGGTTCAGCGAGTATGTTCGCCGGGAATTGTATGACATGCTTTATGGAACTGACGACATCTATACGAGCGGTTTTACTGTTCATACAAGTTTGAACATAAAGCACCAGCAGGCAGCTCAAAAAACCATGGACAAATATATTGAGCATGCAAATCAGTCTTACCGTAACTCCAGCAGCCTAAGAAGAAATTCCGCCGCTGACACTTACATTCCTATGACGGAGCTAATTTCTTTGGTGTTCAATCTACCCCAGCTCAAGACCTCCGAGCAATACATTGAAAACAAGGCTCTGTCTACCTTCAACTCGGAAATCATTCCAATCCTGGATCTAATGTCCTTGATGTTTGGTTTGGAGGATGTAAAGCTGGCGGTAGTCAACAAGGCAAATGCCCGCAAGGTGGAAGAAACCAGCAAAACCACGATAGAAGGAACCCTTGTTTCCCTGGAAAATGCCACAGGTTATATCACTGCCTTGGTGGGAGGAAGTGAGTACAGCTCATCAAACCAGCTTATTCGTGCAGCTCAGGCAAAAATCCAACCGGGAAGCTCTTTCAAGCCCCTGTATTATTCTGCAGCCCTGGATTCAGGACAATTTACTACCACTACCCTCATGTCCGACACCCCCACGGTGTTTAAAAATGCCGATGGCAAGCCATACATTCCCACCAACTTCAGAGGAATTTGGGAAGGGGACGTGCAGTTGTGGTACGCCTTGTCCACTTCCATGAACGTGGTTTCTGTCAAGGTCTTTGAAGCCATTGGATACAATGCCGCCATTGACCGGGCCACAGCCCTTCTTGGAATTCCTGAAGAGGAGATTCCTAGCAGGGGATTTTCCCCCTACCTCAGCTTGGCTCTGGGAACTTGTTCTGTGCGACCAATAGAAATGGCTCGTGCCTTTGCAATCTTTGGAAATCAGGGAAAGGAGGTTGAGCCAATAGCTGTTCTTTCTGTTGAAGACCAGAATGGCAAGGTGATTTTGAACCCGGAGCGCGACCTGCGCCTTGCACAGCAGGAAAAGGGAGCAAGCATTCAGGTTATTTCTCCCCAAAACGCCTTCTTGATGACAAATATGCTGCAAAAAACAGTAACCTCAGGAACTCTAAACCGAGGCGCGGGATACGGCTCACGATTTAAGTATACCGATAAAAATGGAAGAACCTACACTATGCCGGCAGCCGGTAAAACAGGAACTACCCAGAACTGGGCGGATGCCTGGGCGGTAGGCTATACACCATATATAACCACTGCCGTGTGGTTTGGATTTGACATTCCAGGTCAGTCTCTGGGAACAGAATTGACAGGTTCCACACTTTCCGGTGTAGCCTGGGGTGAATATATGCGTGTAGCCAACGAGGATTATCCTTACAAGGAATTTCCTGTGCCACAAACTGGTCTTGTACAGGCGGAGGTATGTTCTGTTTCTGGCCAAATTAGAACCTCAGCCTGTGGTAACCACCGTACAACCCAATATTTCCTGACAGGAACCCAGCCAGTAGATATATGTCAGCACCATATCAACAGGGCCAATGTTCAAACTGTAGGAGTTCATCGTCTTGAACAGGAGCGGTACTATTCTGGAGCCGACTACGCTGTTACTATTGATGACTCTCCACTGGAATTAGACCTAAGCTTTTTAGATGATTCTTTCTTGATGGATGATGATTCCTTGGATATGTCAACCACAATTCCACATACCCAAGAAGAAGACAAAAAAAAGCCGACCTATAATTATCTTTTGGACTAGCAAAGGCTACAAAGAACGATGTAGCTTTTGTTGTAGAAAAGGAGGACTTATGCTGGTAGATATAAATCAAATAAAGACAAGTAAGAGAGTCCGTAAAAACCTAGGAGATCTGGAACCCCTAAAAAACAGCCTTAGACTCTATGGTCTTCTAAATCCTATTACCATCACAAAAGATAATCACTTGGTTGCAGGTCAACGCCGTCTAGAATCGGCCCGTCAGTTAGGCTGGACCACCATCGATGCAGTGGTGGTTGAAGCAAAGGATCCAGTAACCCTGCTGGAAATGGAACTGGAGGAAAATACCCAGCGGAGCAATTTTACCGAATTTGAGCTGTTGGAAGGATATAAACAACTGGAACGATTAAGAAATCCCAACATCTGGCTCCGAATATGGAGCGCCATCAAGCGGTTTTTCCAAAGACTTTTTAGAAGGGATTAATCAACAGAACCAGATAGCGGGAGTATACTATTCACCCTCATTTTCGTGTGAGGAACAGCAGGAGGAGCTAGAACAGCCACTGCAGCCGGAACAAGAACTCCAACTGCTGGAACCACAGCCACAGCCACTGGACTTCCCCTGCTTTTTTCTGCTAATTCCCCGAAGGATAATAAATACCACCAAGGCAGCCACACCAAAGCCGATTATATAGTTAATCATTGAATTCTCCTTATAGTTAACATACGCTAACTTATATAGAAAGTCAAGCTTTTACTCTGCCTGCTTCCAGATTTCATATCTTAGGGATTCAGTGTTACTGTTCCGTACTTGTCTTCGATAGTGGTTTTCATACTATTCATGGGCTTCCAAACTACAGAAAGGGTAAAATGGGGACTAAAATCGTAGAAACGCTTTCCACCTTCGGAGATGATTCGGGGAAAAATCTTAAAGGTGGAGGAAAGTGTCCAGTCGTGAAGCTCATGGGAAAGAGATACATCAAGGGATTTTAACTTGAATCCAGAAGCCTTTCTTTTTTCTTCATCCCAAAAAGAAAATGAATTCCATAAGTCTATCAGAATATTTTCTTCCCCAGGAATCTTTGGCTCAAAATCGGTTAAATTCTGTATATAACGATAAATCACGTCATTTCTTGTGGTCACAGAAAAATTCAAGGACATGAACTCATTGATTGTAAATGAAATTGATGGAGAAAAGGTAAAATAACTATTTGTGGGTCTAAGGAAATCGTAGTGAATGGCTGTGGAAATGCCAGGAGCAAGGGAAATTCTATTTTTCCAAAAATTGATTTTATCTCCCGGACTATAGCTATACCTCAGCTCAAGGGATGTAGGTTGGAATTCCCTTGTTGACCTTATCTTCCATCCTTGAACCTGGTCATAATCATAGCCTGCCTCGTACCTCATTCCATAGACAGCTGTAAAACCATATCCAGACAACTGAAGATTAAAATTTTCGTTATGCTTGTCTTCCAGATTATACGAATAGCTTTGTGAAAATTTTAGCTTGTCTTCAAGCAGGCTCACAGAGAGACTTTGGTTTAATGGTTGGCTAATCCATTCCCTATCATCAATGCTTTTTCTCTGGACACCAACTCCAAGGCTCGCATTTACCATGGGAAATCCCAGGGTAAGGGTTGTTGTATGGGACTCTCGGAGGGGTGGAAGAACGGTATTATAGGTCAGCTGCTGGTAAAAGCTTCCCTGCTGACTCTTATAATTAAAGCTTAATCTATGTGCGGTAAAAGACTCGTTGTTCCAAGCGGGGAGCTTGTATTCCCACTCGGGTTCTTCAACTGTTCCAACAAACTGGGTACGAATAACCCTTATGTTAGTATTCCAGCTAACATTTGTATCAGAGAAAATAGGGTTATAGACAAAGGGGGTAAATGTCAAGGTATTTGAATTGCTCAAATCCATTTTTTGGGCAATATAATCGCTCCGTTTTATTGTTTGTTCCCTGCTTTCGTTTTTATAGATTGGATGCCTCTGGTACACCGGGCTAAAGGTGAGAGTGTTTTTAAGCCCAATAAAATAATCCCTATATCCTAGGTCACTGGTAAGTGTAGTTGGAATTCTTACAGAAAAAAAGGTAGAGTTAATATCTGTCCATTCAAATGAATCCGCTGTTTCGGGCACATTATAGTCAATCTCAGATGAAAAATCAGGAGAGATGGAATATGAAAGCTTATACTTTAGACCTCCTAGGGAACTGACAGAAGGAGTAGAAACTGCAATTCTGGGAATAGAAAGACCTTGTAGAGCATCTATATCCTCTTCTTCCGTTGACTCTTGATTTTCCATCCCATCCATTTCCCCGGTTTCTCCACCAAGTCCTTCTTCTGACTCCTCTGCTCCGTTTTGCAATGCCAGTTCTTTTTCTTCCCTGGCTTTAATTTCTTCTTCTGTCAAAAAACCATGGGGAACATTGAATTCATTCTTGGAAAGCTTTTTTTGACTTGTATTTTCACTGACAGCTATTTTTTCTGGTATTGGGTATTCAAACAGGGTTCCAGAAATACTTACATTAAAATAAAAAGGTTTGATTCTTCCGGGATAAAAGGTCTTTCTATTTGGACTTACCTTTGCCTCTTCCAAGGTCAGATTGGAAGTATCCGTTAGGGAGTGGAAATTCAGGTCAAACTTTGGTGAAAAAGAAATGGAAGAAACATAGGGATTTAGCATAGAAATTTCTGGTGAAAATGAGGCCGATACCTTCCATACGAATGATGAGACCTCACCGGTGGTGGTGGTTGTGGAAGAAACATCTCCAGAACCGTTGGACATAAGAAAATCAAACCAGTCCATGGTTTCATTTCTATCTGACAAAAAATCTTGATTGAAGAAGGGGTCAGAATAGAGGGGAAGATCCAGGCTCAAAGAAAAGGGCCTTGACATGGTCATGGAAAAATGACCACGATACCGGAAGGGTATCGTTACACCTGCAAAAACAGAGTTGTTGTAGTATGAGTTTCCCTTCTCGTCATAGGGAACATATACACTGACACCTCCCTGAACAACTGGAAACAGGGTGCGACTAAAACCTAAATTGAGAGAAAAATCAAGTTTTGAAATATTGCTGTCTGCTGGCTTAAAATCACCTGTTATGCCAACCATACCACCAAGGTTTGAATAATAGTCTGCCATGAATTTTAATGAATGAGGATAGGAATTTGTATCTTTTTCTGTCAAATTTCGCAGTACAAGCCCCTCCCGTTGTTGCTTGTACATGGTAGAGCTATTTAAAAAACTGAAAAAAGAATCCTCATCCTTTTTTTCACTGGGTATTTTTCTACCAATCAAATAAGTGGTGGTTTGGAAAAAATAGCCCTTCCGTTGGTCATATCCAAATACAGGATTGAATATCAGCTCATCCTTGGGGTAGTAAAAGAAGGGAAAGTACATAATTGGAACCTTTCCAATGTACAAAAGGGCATTGGCAAAGGCAAATTCATTGCTAGGTAATAGCCATATCCTAGAAGCCCTTATCTTCCAGTGAGGGTCTGGCTCCTCACAAAAGGTAAGGGTTCCACTCCTAAATGCAATGGTGCCGGAGTCGTCGCTGGCAAACAAATCTGCTGAAACCACCATTTTAGAATTTGTATCCAGCTTGATGGCATCAGAATCTGAATGGACTACTGTTCCAGAATCAAATATTCCCTCCTCTGTATTGATGTTAAACAATAGACTTTCAGATGTAAGGGATTCTGCCACATCTGTACCTGAATTCCGTTCCAAAGAGACATTTCCCTGGGCATACAACAAATTCTTGGTTCTGTTGAAATTCACCTGGCTGGCCTTAATACGGCTTGTACTTGCTCCCTGGACAACGGAGATAACAACATCTCCGGTAAAGACGATTATTTCATCCTCCGTCAGTTCATCCGTGTAGTAGGAAGTATTCTGCGCGCTCTCTATGGTTACTACACTTGTTTCTGCCGCAAGGGGAAGAGTCCCGCAAAGAAAGAAAAGCAAAAGAGAAAGAATTGGAACTGTTGACCCCTTAATCCCCCGATACAAAGAAAACGACTCCTACACAGAACCAGCTTCAGCGGCAAACCCAAGTCCCGGCAATCCCTGCGCCTGACGGTCAAGCATTTCTTTAATATAAAATCCAGTGTGGGACTCCTTGCAGCAAGCCACCTCCTCCGGTGTACCTGTAGTGACTACAGTACCTCCACGGAATCCACCTTCTGGTCCCATATCGATGATGTGGTCCGCCTGGAGAATCACGTCCAGATTATGCTCAATCATCACCACGGTATTGCCCTGGTCCACCAGCCGCTGGATTACCTCCATCAGCTGCTTGACATCTGCAAAGTGGAGCCCTGTGGTGGGTTCATCCAGAATGTACAGGGTCTTTCCCGTGGAGCGACGGGCAAGCTCGTTGGCAAGCTTTACCCGCTGGGCCTCGCCACCAGACAGGGTCAGGGCTGACTGCCCCATTTGCACATAGCCCAATCCCACAGAAAGCAAGGTGTCCAGCTTTCGGGCGATGTGGGGAATGTGGGCAAAGAATTCGGCGGCCTCCTCAATGGTCATGGCCAGCACGTCGGCAATACTCTTTCCCTTGTACCTTACACTGAGGGTTTCCTGGTTGAAGCGCTCTCCACGGCACACCTCACAGGGAATGTACACGTCTGGCAGAAAATTCATCTCGATGGTGATGGTTCCCGCCCCCTGACAATTCTCGCAGCGGCCGCCCTTTACATTAAAACTAAATCGTCCGGACTTAAATCCCCGGGCCTTGGCCTCCGGCAGACTGGCATATAGCTCACGAATACCATCAAAAACTCCCACATAGGTGGCAGGATTGGAGCGTGGTGTGCGGCCGATGGGGCTTTGGTCGATGTTGATTACCTTGTCGATGTGTTCTATCCCGGAAATTTCCTTGTAAGCACCCACTGGAAGGGAGGAGCGCATGATTTTGTTTGAAAGAACAGGAAAGAACACGTCACTTAACAGGGTGGACTTTCCAGAGCCAGAAACACCAGTAATACAGGTGAATTTTCCCAGAGGAATCTCCACAGCAACATCTTTTAGGTTGTGTTCTGTTACTCCAGACAGGCTGATTGCCTTGCCATTTCCCTGCCGACGCTCACTGGGAATATCCATCCTTAGGGTGCCGGCAAGATACTGCCCTGTAAGACTTTCCTTTACCTTCATTACCTGCTCTGGAGTACCGCTGGCAACCACATTTCCACCATGGACTCCCGCCCCCGGCCCCAAATCAATAATCCAGTCTGCCGTCCGTAGGGTTTGCTCGTCATGCTCCACCACCACCAAGGTGTTGCCAAGATTTCTCAGGTAGAGCAGGGTATCAATAAGCCTTTGATTGTCCCGCTGGTGAAGCCCAATGGAAGGCTCATCAAGAATGTAGAGAACCCCCATGAGGCTAGAACCAATTTGAGTGGCAAGACGAATGCGCTGGGCTTCACCACCAGAAAGGGTGGCGGCCTGCCGTTCCAGGGTGAGGTAGTCCAAACCCACATTTTTCATAAAGGAAAGTCTGTCTTGAATCTCCTTTTTAATTTGCCGGGCAATTTGGCTTTCAGTTTCTGTGAGCTGCAGCTGGTTGAAAAAATCTATGGACTCCCCCACAGAAAGCTGGGTCAGCTGGAAAATATTCTTGCCCCCAACAGTAACCGCCAGGGCCTCCTTCTTCAGACGGAAGCCTCCACAGCTGGTACACTGACGATGCACCATGTACTTTTCGTAGCTCTCACGCTGGGCCTCGGAAAAGCTTTCCATTTGCCGCCGCCTTAGGTCTGCAAAAATACCTGGCCATGGCCGATTGTACACCGAATGCCCCTCCCCACTCTGCTTGTGATACACAAAATGAATGGGTTTGTCACTTCCATAAAACAGCACCCTTTGCTGGGCAGGGGTGAGTTTTTCATAGGGATCTGAGAGACTAAAACCGTATTCATCGGCCAGGGCCTGAAAACGAGTCCGTTGCCAGGCGGAGGTGGGATTGTAGGAGCCAAAGGCCCCTTCGTCAAAGGACTTGGACTTGTCAGGAACAATCAAGTCCAAGTCAAACTCCATGGTTTCCCCCAGGCCAGTGCAGTCCGGGCAGGCTCCTACCGGGTTGTTGAAGGAAAAGAGCCGTGGCTGTAGCTCCGGGATGGAGATGCCGCAGTCGGGGCAGGAATTTTTCTGGGAAAAGAAATGCTCTGTTTCTGTGTCTCCAATACGGCGGGTAATTATTGTCATTCCATTGGCCGCTTCCAGGGCAGTTTCCACCGAGGCAGCCACACGTTTTCTCACCTGGTCGGACAGGACAATCCTGTCAATGACCAAGTCGATGGAATGCTTCTTTTGCTTGTCCAGCTTGATGCTGTCCTCCAGCTCCACCATCATGCCGTCAATCCGGGCCCGAACATAGCCAGACTTCCGGGCATCATCCAGAACCTTTTGGTGCTCCCCCTTCTTGCGAAAGATGACGGGAGCCAGAATCTGGATCTTGGCTCCCTCCTCCCAGGACATCACCGCATCAATTATTTGGTCCGTAGACTGCTCACGGATTTCCCTGCCGCAGTCCGGGCAGTGGGGGACACCAATCCTTGCAAAAAGAAGACGATAATAGTCGTAAATCTCAGTTACCGTTCCCACAGTAGAGCGAGGATTGCGGTGGGTAGTTTTTTGTTCAATGGAAATGGCAGGGGAAAGCCCCTCGATGTAGTCGATGTCGGGCTTGTCCATGCGACCTAAAAACTGGCGGGCGTAGGAGGAAAGGCTTTCCATGTACCGCCGCTGCCCCTCTGCAAAGATGGTATCAAAGGCTAGGGAGCTCTTCCCCGACCCGGAAAGACCAGAAATTACCACCAGCTTGTTTCTGGGCATTTCCACATCAATGTTCTTTAAATTATGTTCCCTAGCGCCCCGAACGAGCAATGTATCGCTTTCAGTTTGTACTGGCTTTGTAGATTTTGCCATTAAGAATAATTCTCCATTAAGAAATGAATAAAAGATTTACAAAACCACCAAACCCTACAAGAAATTGGTGGTCTCAGTACACACGAATTTGTCCTGCCATTATAACGATTTTAGGGGGAAAATACTAGCCGTTCCAAGTACATTTAGAACAAGACACTTGTACATTACTCATTAGTATGTTAGAATATATTGCTATGGTTTAAAATTTAGCAAAAGTGTAATTCTTATCTTAACTAAGGGACAAGTGATGATTTATACAGATACAAGGGATTCAACTGTCAGGGTTGACTTTAAGACTGCTGTTGTCAATGGAATGAATGCAGCCACTGGAGGTCTGTACATGCCCGTGGAGCTTCCCAAGCTCACCTCCTGCGTTCTCAATAAAACCAGTGAGCCTTCCTTCAGAGAAGTCGCTTATGAATCGATAAAACCCTTTGTAGAAGGAGAAATTCCCGAGCGCGATTTACAAGAAATCATTATGGATGCCTATCCATTCAATGCCCATGTTGTTCCTTTGGATCCCCAGTCCTATGTACTGGAGCTGTTCCACGGCCCCACCTGTGCATTCAAAGACTTTGGCGCCCGTTTTATGGCTCGGGTTATGTCCTATTTTAACCGGGGAGAGGACCAACCCCTACACATCTTGGTGGCTACCTCTGGAGACACCGGAAGTGCCGTAGGAAGCGCCTTTCATAATGTTCCTGGACTGGATGTTACCATCCTCTATCCTGAAGGAAGAATCAGTCCCCTGCAGGAAAAACAACTCTCCACCTTTACAGGAAATGTTCGGGCCTTGCGAGTGGCAGGAACCTTTGACGACTGCCAAAAGCTAGTAAAAACTGCCTTTACAGACGCTGATTTGCGAGAAAGGTTTAGACTTTCCTCTGCAAATTCAATCAACATATCCCGTCTCTTGCCCCAGAGTTTTTACTATACCTATGCTTCTCTGGTAGTGCGCCACCGCAGTCCACGGGACAACAAGGTTGACAATCCGGCCATTATCTGTGTGGTTCCTTCTGGAAACTTTGGCAACCTCACATCCGGGTTGATGGCACAAAGGATGGGAGCCCCCATTGAAGGATTTGTGGCTGCCACCAATTCAAACCGGACCATTCCCGACTGGATTGCTACAGGAAATTACCGTGCAAGACCCTCCATAGCCACTCTTTCTAATGCCATGGACGTAGGTGCCCCCAGCAACTACGAGAGAATGAGTTCCATGTTTACCCTAGATGAAATACGCCTGAACATGGCTTCCTACTGGCTTGATGATGCTGGAACCATTGAGGCAATTCGTAGCTGCCACCGCCGTACAGGTTATATCATTGACCCCCATGGGGCTGTTGCCTGGCAGGCATGGGACGATATTCGACGGGGAGCTATGAGCCGGCTGGCAGATGGAATGGCAGGCTCTCCCTACCAACCAGGGCTTACCCCCAGTCTGCCAAGCTGGGCAAAAAGGGTTATTGACAGGGAAGCCATTGGTCTTATTTTGGAGACAGCCCATCCTGCAAAGTTTGGTGACACCGTTTGCAATGCAGTTGGACGAGAACCACCTCTTCCAGACCGCTTGGAAAAGGTTCTCCGCCTTCCTGATTGCTCTCAACCCATGAGTGCAAGTTACCATAGCTTTAAAGATTGGCTAATAAATAACCTATAAAAAAAAAGCGGGATTCAGTCCCGCTTTTTTTTACGCCTTTTCGTATTCTTGCACCTCATCTATCAAGTGGGTAATTTCTACCCCGGCTTGCTCAAACATGGCCAGAGAATCAGCACTATCGTGGTATCGTTTTTGGCACACTACTCGCTTTATGCCACAGTTAATAATCAACATGGCACAGGTACGACAGGGGGTCATGCGGCAGTAGAGGGTTGCCCCCTCGATGGAGATGCCATTCTTGGCGGCCTGGCAGATGGCGTTCTGCTCGGCATGGACAGTGCGAACACAGTGCTGGGTGACGGAGCCATCCTCGTGTATCATCTGCTTCATCTGGTGGCCCACCTCGTCGCAATGGGGCAGACCAGCCGGGGAGCCCACATAGCCAGTCACCAGGATGCGATTGTCCTTGGCTATGACGCAACCGGAGCGCCCCCGCCCGCAGGTGGCCCGCTTTGCCACCGTATCGCAGATTTCCATAAAATAGTCATCCCAGTGGGGACGCTGGTAAGGTACATTCTCTTCTGACATGGTTTTATACTAATCCAAGAATGAGGTTTTTGTCAAACTGAAGAGTACATCTAATCGAACATCAGTCACCCAAAATGAAAACATGCCCCTCCGCAGGGAACCGACAAGGCAAAGCCACACGCCGCAACACAGCCCCAGATTATGCTGTGGCACTCTGCCACCTGTGAAGCCCCTTGTAAAAAAAATCCAAACTTTTTCTGCAAAAACGCATTTTTTTGTCAGATTCACACAATAATAGTAGTAAAGGTCAAAACTCTCGGAGGTTCACATTGAACGAAAAAAACACCAACGAAAACCGCAAGCACAAGGACTCACTCTTCGTAGACTAGTTCTCCAAGGACCGGGACTGGAAGCAGCACTTCCTCTCCCTCTACAACGCCCTCCACTGCACAAATTTGCAGGTGGCGGACACACAGCTTGAGCGTGTGAACTTGGAACAAGTCTTGTACAAGAGCTACTACAACGACATCGCCGTGCTGGTGAACGGCCAGTTCATCCTCATGATTGAGCACCAGTCCACAATCAACCCCAACATGCCGCTGAGGTTGCTGGAGTATGTAGCTAGAATCTACGGCAACATCGTTGACTCAAAGGCCAAGTTTTCCCGGCACCTGGTTCCTCTAGCCAAGCCTGAGTTCATCGTCTTCTACACCGGCGACCAGGAACTGCCCCCAGAAAGCTACTTGTACCTGTCCGATGCCTTCCCAAACCAGGGCCAACACGCCGACCTCACCCTTGAATTGAAAGTGAAAGTGTGTACAATTAAGAGTGAGACTCCAAGTCCCGTGGTGCGCAGCTGCCACGACTTGGACCAGTACGTGCAGTTCCTCCAGCTTGTCGAGGAGGCCAAGGCGGTGGGCCACGAGACCCCCCTCAGGTGGGCCATCCAGGAGGCTGTGCGCCGCAACATCTTGCGTGACTATCTTGAACGGAAGGGAGGTGAGGTTTTGAGCATCCTGATGACAGAATACGACTACGCCACCGACATGGCGGTACTGAAGGAGGAGTCCTACGAGGACGGACTTTTCGCAGGTCTGGCAACCGGGCGAGAAGAGGGGGCCTATCAGAACAAGCTGGAGACGGCCAGAAACTTCCTGTCTGAGGGACTTGTTCCAGCCATGGTTGCCCGCTGCACGAATTTGCCACTAGAGACGGTGCTGGAGCTGGCTCGAAAACAATAAACCCTCACACTACGTACCCATTGTCGCACATCCAAAAGTCCCATCTACAAAAAAACGTGGGCAGCCTTCGCTGCGAACAAATCTTGTCTTCGGCCTCTTCCGCGTGGAAGTGGTGAAATCGGTGGCTCCCGCCACAAATCTTTGGAATTTTGTCACACAGATTTGGAAAACCTTCGATTTCCCTTAGGTGCTTTTGATGTGCAGACCGTCTTATCCACGCAAGTCAACATGGTTAATCGTTGCACCAACCTTACCACTAATGTGGTGATGGAGTTATCCCATCATCCACTTCAACAGGTCAGAGAAAATGGGACTCCTGTTCTCCTCGTTGAGAATCTCGTGGCGAAGCCCCTCGTAGAGAATATCCTGCACTCGGGTATAGCCCACCTGGGTCATAAAGTCCCTTGCGCCTTGCCAGCCCTTTTCTCCTCCAATGACGGGGTCCTGGGAGCCTGCTAGGAAAAGAATAGGTAGGTCCGGTTTTTCACAGGTCCAACCAGTTTTTGAGTAAGTTTCCTTCAACAAGGAAAAAAGATTTTGGTAGCCGTTTACGGTAAAGTTGAAACCGCAGAGGGGATTATTGTTATACTCCTCTATAATTTCCTGATTGCAACAAATCCAACTATTAGGCTGTCCCTTTTCTCCCATCCTTTCATAGGAACCCAGGACAAGCCTGTTCAGCAACTGGCTGCGGTGGCGGTCTCCCTTGCGGTTTTCTATCTGCCGGGCTAACCACAGAGCTACAGATATCAAGCCATTTTTGGCGGGGGGACCACAAAGAATCAATTTATCTAAATAAGAATCGTATTTTTTTGCGTAACAACGAGCCACAAGAGACCCCATGCTATGACCAAAAAGTATATAGGGTTTTTGTGGGTACATTTCTTGTACAGCCAGCGCTATTTGATGCAGGTCTTCTACTACAGCCCTACCATCCTTGTCATAAAAATAACCCAAGTCTTCTGGGGAACGTACACTTTCACCATGTCCCCGGTGGTCGTGAATTACAGTAACAAAGCCAGCGGCAGCGAGATACTTCATAAAATCAAAGTAGCGTTCCTTGTGCTCTGCCATTCCATGGGCAAATTGTACCACACCACGAACCTGAGTGTCCGGCACCATTACCACTACCTTTATTTCCAAGCCATCAAACTGCGATTCTATTGTAAAGTCATTTCGTTCCATAACTCACCCCTTTCAATCCACTTTTTTCCTAAAAAAGGAACGGTTAGAAGTATACACTAAAATTTCTTCTCGTCAAAGAAAAAAATGCCCTGTCGTGGACTAAATCTGCAACTTCAACTTAATTCCATTGTAAAAAATCAAAAATTAAGATATACTTAACTATCTATCTTCCCACTGGAGAGCAGGTTGAATTTTTCCTTTTTAGAACGTTACTGGTCTTTCTATCTCATTGGAGCCAAAAACACTATCTTGCTGGCTCTGATTGCCGTATTGTTGGGTACTGCCATAGGCTTGGGTATTGCCATGTGCAGAATCAGCAAGAACAGGGTTCTTCGTTTTGCAGGTACTGCCTATGTTGAATTTATCCGGGGAACCCCCCTCCTTGTTCAGCTGTTCATCATCTACTACGGCTTGCAGGCCATAGGCATCCGTTTCCCTGACATTCCCTTTATGTCTGCCCTTTTGGGAATCAACTTTTCTGACTTTATGTCCGGTGTCATCACCATGGGACTGAACTCCGCCGCCTACGTTTGTGAAATTTTCCGCGGGGGCATCCAGTCCATTGACAAGGGACAGATGGAGGCAGGCCGAAGTCTGGGGCTTTCCTATAACAAAACCCTGTTCAACATCATTATTCCACAGGCAGTGCGGAACGTCCTGCCCTCCTTGGGAAATGAATTTGTTGTCGTTATCAAAGAATCTTCCATTGTATCCATCATTGGTATTGCAGACTTGATGTACAAAGCCAATACCGTGCGTGGAAACACCTTCCAGCCCTTTGAGCCCTTGCTGGTGGCAGCAGTTGTATACTTCCTGCTTACATTCCCCCTGTCAAAACTTTTAGCCCATATTGAACGGAGGATGAGAAAACATGACTAACATCAACGGGGAGCCAATTATTATAGTGAAGGATTTGGAGAAAAGCTTTGGTCAACTCCATGTTTTAAGAGGCATAACAGAAGAAATTCACTCTGGTGAAGTGCTAGTGATTATTGGTCCCTCTGGCTCAGGAAAATCAACCTTCCTCCGCTGCCTTAATCTTTTGGAAGAACCAGACACAGGAACCATTATCTTTGACGGATACAATCTTACAGACAAGTCCATTTCCCGTCGCAAAAGAGAAAGGAACATTGACTTTTATCGTAGTGAAATGGGAATGGTGTTCCAGCATTTCAATCTCTTTCCCCATAAGACTGTTTTGGACAATATCACCATGGCTCCCATTCTGGTAAAGAAGCAGTCCAGAGAAGAGGCTACAGAAAAGGCCATGGAGCTTTTGGAACGGGTTGGCTTGGCGGACAAGGCCCGCAACTATCCACCACAGCTTTCTGGTGGACAAAAACAGCGAATTGCCATTGTTCGTTCCTTGGCAATGGAGCCCAAGGTAATGCTCTTTGATGAACCAACCTCCGCACTGGATCCAGAAATGGTAGGAGAAGTTCTTGCCGTTATCAAGGATTTGGCCAAGGATGGCATGACTATGGCTGTGGTAACCCACGAAATGCGCTTTGCCCAAGAGGCCGGCACAAGAATCTTCTTTATGGATCAGGGAGTGATTCTAGAACAGGGAACTCCAGAGCATATCTTTAAAAATCCCCAGAATCCCCGTCTCAAAGACTTTTTAGGAAAGGTTCTTAACGGCTAGCAGCCAAACCCTTAGCCTGACTCCTAATGAAAGGGGGTGAAATCCCAGCCCCCAAACAAGGTTTTCCTTACTTCAAAAAACTCCGTGTGGTATCGTTCTGTACTGCCGGGAAAGCTTACCACTGCTATAGTGGGAGGATTTCCGCCTCGAGGACGGGAGCAGCTACCGGGATTCAATATGAGGGTTGCCCCAACCTCTTCTCTGTGGGGGCGGTGCGTGTGACCAAAAAAGGCCAAATCTGCATTTAAATTTTCTGCCACTGAATGCAGCATGTCTGTGCTCAAATCCACCATGTAACGATGGCCATGGGCAACCATTACAGTTCGCCCCGCTACACGAAAACAGGTTAGAGGGGCAGCATAAAGTATCCTTGCAGTTGGGACAGGCTTTCCATCCTCATCCTCCAGGCTTTCGAGATTCAGGTCAAAGCTTTCTGGGTCTCCATTTCCTCTGGCACAAACTATTACTGGGGGCATTGCCTCTTGGAGGGCCTTGTTGCGGGAAGCATCTTCCAAGCAGGTCACAATATCTGCCATGCCGTCCCCACAAAAAACGAGGGCATCGCAATCAACTCCAAAGTCAGCAATAATTTTTTCTACCAACTCCCATTCCCCATGGGAATCAGAAACAACCAAAATTTTCCCGCTAGCTTTATTTTCGATTTCCTCCAAATCCTCTGGGGAACCAATCACGGAAGGAGATTCTATACACAAACTATTCATGGCACTCCCAACTATCCTTCACCACGATCTATGACAAAGTGATTCATGGGACACAGACCAGTTTCCGGGTCAATATAACGAGAAACATTCCATTGGCTACCAGCTAGCTGCCGTGCATGAGTGAGCAGCTCCAAATCCTGCTGAAATCCACCAAAATAATCGGACGGAAACAGGGTAAGATAGTAAGCGACTCTGGCAATAAGTTGGGGAACATTTTCTTGGTAGACCCCACTTTCTTCCACCAACTCTTCTGTAGCACTGGCAGGAACATATTCAATTACAATATCGCTGCCAGCCTCAATTCCCAGAATATCATCCTGGGGCATAAGAGAAATTACTGGATAATAGGCGCGATTCAATTCCGTATCCTGAAGGGCAGCCAAAACTCGGTGTGTTCCCTCTGGAGCCCCCACCACTACAAGTCCCATAACCTCATCTTCCTCCAACATATCTGTCAGATCGCTAATTCTAGCAGAATTTCCCCGCATAAAATCATCTGGAAAAATATAGGGTACTATAGCGCCGCCCCTTTCAGCTAAGCCCAGGGTTCTGTCCAATTCTTGCAGGGCAGCTTCCACAAAGCCCGCATCATTATAGCCATATCCAAGAACAACCCCAATCCTTCTGGTGGGTTCTACAAAATTTGAAATATCTTGGAGTGCCAACATATCTTGATCTGTAACAGGAACAGGGAAAATAAGACTTGCTCCTTCAAAGGTTACTGGTAAATTCTGCTTTTTTTCACATCCAGTTGCCAATAGAATGGCCAAGAGAAAGAAAACCAGACAAAAAAATTTCTTCATAGTCCTCACTATACTCTAATAACCGGCAATTCGCAAGGGTAAAAACGCCAGTCTTGCCTTTTGAATCTGTTTTCAGTATAGTTAGGATGTAAGTAATTCTAATGGAAGGAGGTAGCATATGGATAGTGACCCTGGAAGTAACACTATGGACTATCACTTATGCTGTTGGAGCGTAACCGGCAGCCTTACCCCATCTTTAGAAGGACTTAAGTATGATAACCTATTGGCAGCAAGAAAATGGACGCCTCCTCAAAAAGGACAGGGAGGAGCTTGACCCGCAGTTGAACACATGGGTTGATGCCCGTTCCGTAGCCCGTGACGATATTCGTATCTTGGAAGAAGATTTCCGCATTGAACAGGAGCATATTCTAGATATTCTTGACCCTGACGAGCTTTCCCGAATCGAAAGGGAGGATGATTACATCCTGACTATTGCACGCATTCCCGTTTTCGCCACCTCTGGTGACATCAGTTATTTTACGGCTCCGCTGGGAATTGTTGTGGTTGACAGATTTATCATTACAATTTGCTGGACAGACTGTGAAATGCTTAGGGATATTGCTACCAACCGGATGAAGGGCTTGAATCTTGCAGACTTTCCCGCCTTTATTGTAAAGATTTTAAGCCGGGCAGACACCATGTTCCTGCGATACCTAAAAGAAATAAACCGCCGTTCTACCAGCATTCAGAACGAATTGCAGCAATCCGTAAAAAACAATGAGCTCATCCAACTTTTGAACCTGGAAAAATCCTTGGAGTTTTTTACCACCTCCCTTAAAAGCAATCAGCTCTTGCTGGAAAAACTAAGAAAAACCCGCATCCTCACCTTTGACTCCGACGACAGGGACTGGCTGGAAGATGTGGAAATTGACAATAGACAGGCTATTGAAATGACAGACACCTACAGCAATATTTTGGCAGGCATGGTGGATGCCTTTGCCTCTGTCATTTCCAACAACTTGAATATTGTAATGAAAAAACTTACCACCATCTCACTCATTATGATGGTTCCCACCTTTATCACCAGTTTCTTTGGAATGAATGTGCCCCTGCCCTTTGCCCAGTCTGGCTGGATTGGAATAATTGCCATTTCCCTTATTTGTCTTGTTGCCGCTATGGCAGCAGCCCAAGTTCTCTTGAAAGACAAGCCAAGTCAACCACAGAAAAAAGCGAGAAAAACCTTGGCTCAAAGGAGGAAGGAACGGCAGATGGTGCGCATGATGAGAATTCAGGAAAAACGATTGGAAAAGATTCGGTAGGGGTTGCCGTCCTTTAGGTTTTAATGCAATCATTACCCTTTTTCAGCCATCCTTGAGATAGAGGTTGGTTTTGCCGATGATGAGTATGTAACATTGTCTTGTTCCAAAGCTTTTTTATATTTGAGGTGGCTCAATGAAATATGCAGCTTTTGCCCTGTTGTCAGCGGCATTTATACTTTTTCCCGCAGGTGCCCAGAATTCGTCTGGCTTACCACCAATTTGGGAAGAAACCAACTTGCAACCAAGGCCTGCTCCCACTCCAGAAGACATTTCCATGGTATTGATTGGCCCGGATACCACCAAGGGAATTATCTATGATGTCTACGTTATTGGAGAGCACACACAATCTTATACCGCCCGGCGTTGGATTACCCCTTTTGAAATCAACCGATATGAAACCTCTTACCGGCTGTGGTATGAGGTCAGGATGTGGGCAGAAGCCAATGGGTACGTTTTTAACAACCCTGGACAACAGGGCTCCAGCGGGCGGCGTGATCATGCCCCCACAGAGACAGGAAAATTTCAGCCCGTTACCAATATTAGTTGGTACGATGCCATTGTGTGGTGCAATGCCTATAGCCAAAAAAACGGGAGAATTCCCTGCTACACCTACAATGGAGAAGTTTTAAAAGACTCAAGCAACACCGCCCTTTGTGACCTGGCAGAATGCAATTGGGATGCAAACGGATACCGCCTGCCCACCGAAGCCGAATGGGAGTATGCCGCCCGCCGCACTGCAAGCGGATACCAACGGGGAGACCTGGCCAGTGGAGCCGTAAACGAGGAGGGAGAAATTGTGTCTCCCATAACCGATGCCCAGATGGCCTGGTATGACGGCAATACCAACGGCACAAAAACTGTCGGTACGGCGGGAACTGTTTTTGGGGAAAAGGTTGCCCCTGGTTCTGGAAACGCCAATGCACTGGGACTTTTTGATATGAGTGGCAATGTGCTGGAATATTGCTGGGACTGGTACTCATCCTACCAAGAATTAAGCCCGGGAACCTTTAGCACAGGTCCAGAATTTGGAGCCCAGCGGGTGAGCCGAGGAGGAAGTTGGAGTCCCTACACAGGTTTCTTATACTGTGGAGACCGCTATGCCTACGACCCCAACGAATCATATAATTACATGGGCTTCCGATTTGTAACCTCCCGGTAGCTTGTCCCCTCTAATTTTTACTGCAAAAGCTACAAAAAAGGCGGGTTTTGCCAAGACCCGCCTTTTTTTACGGCAACCTTTTCAGCTCAGTCCTTGTAACCTGCCATGTCCCCCCTGTTTTTTCTACCTCAAGAATACCGTAACGCCCCTCTGCCAAGGAGCCGGGGTTCATTATTATCGTGCTCCCGATTTTATCCACACCCGCAGATTCGTGAATATGCCCTGTAATCACAGCAAGAGGCTTGGTTCTTTCGATAATGCCACGCAGGGATTCCGAGCCAACGTGAACACCAGAATCTATTTTGTCACAGTCCGTATTTTTTGGGGGATTGTGCATAATCATAATCATATTATCCCAGGCGGTAGCAGTATCAGAAGCAGTCGGCTGCTCCAGAATAATCTGAAGGTCAGAGACAAGCTCTTCATCAGTACGCTCGTTTGGGGTGGTTCCAGTAAATTTAGAACCTCCACCACTGCCTGCGAATACCAGTCCATCACGGAATACCATGCCGCCCTGAACAGAAATGTCCTCTTCTTCCAGTCGCTGCAAAAAGGCTGGTTCATCACAGTTCCCCAGCACGGCATACACAGACTCGTGGCAATCAATCAATCGTTTAAGGGCAGGTTCTGCTGTTTCTGGCTGGCCGTATTTGGCAAAATCTCCACCAAAAATCACGCCATCAGCCTTCTTAAACTCCTCCTTCAGCTGATGAATAAAGACATCATCGTTGTGCATATCAGAAAGTACAAGAAATCTCACTTTATCCTCCTAAAAATTATCTCATTGCCAGTTGCGTGGCGGGTTAATTTGAAAAATAGTTTAATCTCAGACTCGGGGAAACACAGTCCTAAGCCTATCCATTTGTTCCCTTGTTCCCACGGTAATTCGAAGAAACTCTTCTATTCCGGGGGTGTCAAAACGACGAACCAAGACACCCGCCTCCTTTAGCTTTTCGTAGACTTGGCGACCACTAATTCCATCCTTTTTAGTGAAGATAAAATTAGTGGCAGAATCCAACACCTGCCATCCCCTGTCCTTTAAAAAACCTGCAAAGGAATTTCTCTCCTCCACAATTTTTTTTGTACAGTCCACATAGTAGTCAGTGCTAGCGCAGGCAGCAATTCCAGCTTTTTGGGCAAGTGTGTCTACGGGAAAGTGGTTAAAGGAATCCTTTACCCGGTGCAGCACTTGGATTAAGTCTGGACTAGCAACTGCATAGCCCAGTCTCATGCCAGCCAAGGATAGACTTTTGGAAAAGGTTCTCACCACCACCAGATTGGGGAATTCAGAAAGCAGGCCCAAGGCACTTTCAGAGGCAAAATCCATATAGGCCTCATCTACCACATGGACACGATTTTTTGGGAGGCGACCTAAAAACTGCCGCAACTGGTTTTGGCTTACCGCAAGGCTGGAAGGTGCGTTGGGATTGGCAAAGATGAGACTGGATTCAGTGTCCCTGGCCTCCCTTGCCATTGCCTCCACATCCAAGGAAAAATCCTGTTGCAGAGGAAGCTTTTTTAGGGGAATACCGTAGTAGCCTGCATACACAGGATAAAAGCTATAAGTATGTTCTGGTAGAATTAAAGGCCGCTGGCTGTCAAAAAAAGCATAGAACACAAAGGAAAGCACCTCGTCAGAACCATTGCCACAAAACACCATGTCTGGTCTAATAGCTTGAGGCAGCCTACAACAGTTGGCCATAACCCCACCAGTTGAATTCAAGTGGGTGGCAATAGCCTTACGGAGTTCATTAGAATCAGGGTCTGCATAAAGGGCCAGCGCCATGGGATTATTTTTTGCATGGTCACACACTGCATCTATTACAGCAGGGGCCGGAGCATAGGGATTTTCATTGGCATTCAGTTTAACATAGTCCCTATCCTTAGGCTGTTCCCCCGGTTGATAGGGCTTAAGGTTTTGAACACGACTTGCAATCATGGCTGAAGTATACCACAGAGGGAATAAATGTAAAAGATAGGGAGCGGTGGTCGACAGACCAAAAATCGCGATATATTGAGCGATTTTAGCGAGTCTCGGTTGAGCCCCCGCGAAACCGCAAGGAGCAGCTGACACAGACCAAAAATCGCGATATATTGAGCGATTTTAGCGAGTCTCGGTTGAGCCCCCGCGAAACCGCAAGAACAGGGTCCGCCACCTGTGAAGCCCCTTGTTCTTTTTACCAACAAGCGGATTTGCTCGGAACTAACGTTCCTCGCTTTTTGCCGTGAGTTCCGTTAGGAACGAACAAATCTGTTCGTAAAAAAATCCAAACTTTTCCCGAAAAAACGCATTTTTTTGTCAGATTCACACAATAATAT